>JANYFU010000145.1 GCA_025359665.1 Caulobacteraceae bacterium | reverse complement strand
CTATGTAGTCGGACACCGACACGGCCTGCTCGAGAACGTTGATCACGCGTTCGAAGTCGCCATAGCCAGCCATCATCTCGCGGCCAGCCGGAACCTCGAAGCCAAGGGATCTATTGGTCACCGCCGCCTCGACCGGCCCGGCGGCGAAGAACAGCCAGCGATAATAGGCGGCCCGTTCGGCGGGCGGCGGCGCCAGGCCCGCCGCCGGGAAAGCATCGGCCAGATAGGCGCAGATCGCCGCGCCCTCGGTGACCACGGTCTCGCCGTGCTGAATAGCTGGGACCTTGCCCATGGGGTTGATGGCCAGATAGGCCGGCGCCTTCATGGTTGTTCCGTACTCAAGAAGTTCGGTGCGGTAGGGCGCGCCGATCTCTTCAAGCATCCAGCGGGCGATCCGGCCGCGCGACATCGGGTTGGTGTAGAAGATCAGGTCGTCGGCCATGTGAAAATCCCTGTCCGAGGCAAGCGCCAGCTAGGACCCTGTTTTACGCCAAAACAAACCAGGAACAAACGTCAAAACGCGTGTCCGCAGCGATCCTTTCAAACCGTCCGCCGACGGCGTCAGCCGCCCAAGGCCGCGGAGGGCGAGGCCAGCAGGGATTGGGTGGCCTGGGTCGCGGCCGCTGACGCCATGGCCGCACCAGCCGAGGCCGTCACCATCCCCGCCATCGCCTCGGCGAACTGATGAACGGCGGCGGGCGCGGGGCCGGTATAGATCACCCGCGCCGCCCCCTTGGCGCCGGCGCTCAGGTGGAAGTCCGCCGCCGAAAAGGTTCCGCCGTTCAGGGTGATGGCCGTGGTGGTCGCGCCATTGGCGATGGTCAGTGTGTGGCCGGCATAAGCGACCGTGGCGCCGGCGAACTTGATGTTGGTGACGACGATGGCATCCCCCGCGGCGGCGAAGTTGCTGATCGCGTCGCCGTTGAGGCCGGTGCTGCTGTCCATGAACGTATCGCCGCCGCCGACATAGCCGACCAGGGTGTCGGCCCCGGCCAGGCCCGTCAGGGTTTGGGCCACGCCGCCGGCGGTGATCGTGTCACCGGCGCTGCTGCCGGTGATCACCAGATTGGCGGTGGCGTTGGCGGTGAAAACGGCGGCCTTCTTCAGCACCACGCTGTGGATGTTGGTGATGCTGGCGCCCATGATGGCCACGCCGCCGGCCAGGGTTGGGGTCACGGCCAATATGCTGGCGCCCGTGCCGCCGTCGATGGTCGCGCCGATGGTCGCGCCATCGACGATGAAGGTGTCGATGCCGCCACCGCCGTGAACCGTCTCGTTGGCGCTGCCCAGCGTGACGGTATCCTTGCCGTTGCCCAGATTGATGACGCTGGAGTCGGCCGCGCCGATTATGGTCGCGCCGTGACCGGCCGTGGCGCTGCTGGCCACGTTCAGCATGACGTTCAGGCCCGAGCGCAGATTGATTTTCGGCAGCGCGGCGCCTGCCCCCTCGGTCGCCTGTACGACCTGGATGTTGACAAGCGTGGTGGGAGCCCGCAGGTCGAACGCACCCCCGCCGCTGAGGCGGAGCGTGTTCATCCCGCCGGCGCCGTCAATTTGGTCGTGAACGCTGAGGGTCTTAGTTGTCGCCACCACAAGGTCGTCGGCGGCGCCGCCGATCAGGGCGTCTGTGCCCGTCGTCGTCACACCACTGACCGATATCCAAGAGCCGCCAGCGCCGTCGCCCTGCACGGCGAAAGCCCGGCCGTTATAGCTTCCAGACAGGGTCAGGGTGAATGTCGACAGGTCGCTTTTGGTCACGGTCAGGGTCGAGCCAGCCAGTGTCGCCGACGTGGCGTTGACGCCATGCAGATCGATCAGGTTGCCGAAACCGTACCCCGAGATCGTGCTCGCGAAACTGTTCGCCTGGTCGAGTTGCAGGATCGAGCCGGCGCCATTGAACAGGGTCGTTTCGCTGGAGACGATCGAACCGGCGACCTCGAGTTTCGCCCCAGCGTCAATCTTCAAAGCTCCAGATCCGCTGATCGCGCCGGCGAGCACCAGGGCGCCGCCGTTGGCTTCGATCGTTCCGGCGTTGGCGACCGCCTGGTTGAGCGCCCCGAAGCCGAGCACCGCGCCAGCCGCCGCATTGGTCAGGCTTGCCCCATCAAAGACGCCGCCGCCCAGCTGCAACGTACCGGCGTTGGTGAAGGGGCCGGCGGTGGTGAAGCTGCGTCCGCCGAGAATCCGCAGCGCGCCGTTGTTGGTCGTCAAGCTGTTGACCAGACCGAAATCCGAACCCACGCCCCGCAGGGTGACGTCGGCATTGTTGGTGAGTATGCCCACCAGGCCATCCTGGGTGAACTGTAGCGAGGCGGCCGGGCCGGCGATCCACTTGCCGCCGATCAAGGTGGTGGAACCCACGGCGTATTGAGTGACCGGACCACCGAAGACCAGCGCGCCGCTTTCCACGTCCACCGTGCCAGTGTTGTTCAGCGCCGGGGCGATGATGGCGGCTCCGCCGCCCGCCGACTTCTTGAACCTGCCCTCGTTGGTGATGACATTGGCGCCGTTGAGTACGCGGATCTGACCATCGAACTGTGCGTCGAACACGCCGCCCACGGCGTTGTCGATGGTCGAATTGCCCGCCGTGCCGCCGTAGCCGCCGGTCTGGATGATGCCGCCGACCCAGCTCAACGCGCCTTCGTTCTTGAACACCCGGCCGCCGTCCAGACCCAGCGTGTAGTAGCTGTTGCCCCACCCGGCGACACCGACCGTCGTGGCGCCCTTGAGGTCCGTCGTGCCAGATCCCGTCTCGACGTTCTGGTTCAGGAACAGAGCCGAGCCCGTCACCGTCAGCACGCCCGTGCCGCCCAGCGTGCCGTTCGAGTGGGAAAACTGCGATGCGGAGCTGGCCCCGTTGAAAGCGAGAGCTCCGCCCGACAAATACACCTGGGCAGCCAACGACGCGGCGCCGGAAACCGTGATCGATCCAGCGGAAAGCGAGAAGAGGTTATTCCCGGTGACGGTCAGGCTGTTGATCGTGTCGGCCGCCCCGGACGAATGAGTGATATCGTGGTTGGAACCGTTCGCGAGGTCGATCAACACGTCGGCGGCGGCTCCGGGAATTGACGGACTGGAACTCCAGTTGCTGGCAATGTCCCAATCGCCGCCAACGGCGCTTATCCAGCTTACGTTCGACATGATCATTCCTCTGGCGCGTTCGCGGGCAAACGGAACGCTGGTGCTTCGACCCGCCATCGACGAGGGGGGACGACCGTCATGGATCAGAGGCTTAGGCGACGCCTCGACGCGGGGTCAGCCCCATTTGGGGTATGTCGGCGGCTTCCATTTGGGGTATGCGCCGAACGAGCGTGTGGGCGGGCGGGCGGGCGGGCAGGCGGGCGGTTCAGTCCGGCAGTTGACGCAGCGCACGAACAATATCGGCGGTGTGGCTGGCATGCAGCCAATGACCGGCATCCGGGAGGATCTCGACCGTCGCGCCGGGGAGTCTATCGCCCCAGAACGCCGCGGCGCGTGACGCTTCGACGACCGGGTCTTTCGCGCCGAACATCAAGGTCCACCGCGAAGGATCGGCGACCGGCGCCGGCTGGGGGCCATGCTCCAGGCCGCGCATTTCGTTGATAACGCCACGCTCTCCGATGGCCGCCTGTCGAGACGCTCGCACGAAGTCGGCCATGACTTCGGGATTGTCCAGTAGCGCCGTGTCGGCCGCACAGCCCTTGGCGGTGTCGCGGTAGGCGCGTTCGGTGGATTGCGGGGTGGCCCGCCGGTAGATCATACGGAGCAATCGCACCGCCATATCGGGATGGCGTGAGAGCATAATTTTGAAATAATTCAACAAAAGATGTCCGATGTTCGGGTCCGGGACGTCCGGCGGATCCGGCGCGACCAGCACCCCGCCGCGAATGCGTCCCGTGGCCGCGGCGGCGCACGCCACCACGGACGCTGGTGTGCTCAGGGCGATCACTGGGGCCTGGGCGATACCTAGGGCGTCTAGACATTCAACGACGTCATTCACCGCCGCTTCCCAGGGATCCCCGACGACGAAATCGCTGAGGCCGAAGCCGGCCCGTTCAATCGCGATCGGGCGATAGCCGCCTGCCTGAAGAGCTCGAACAAAGCGACCGATCTGGGCCCGGCCGCCGCTGCCGCTGTGAAACACCAGGACCGGCATTCCGCCTGGCGGCCCGTGGTCGGCCACCGCGATGTAACCCTGGTGCCAGGTTCGCGGGATCAAGCGTAGGGGTTCGGACGGGCTGCCATAGGAACTCAAGGTGACCTGGCAGGCGGTGGCCAGGCCCTTCAGTGCATTGATTTCGCTCAAGATACGGGCCAGGTCGACCGCGCTTTTGACACCGCAGAGCTGGAATATAGACTTCAGGGCGATCTTGGCCTGGTTTGGCGTCAGACCGACCAGGGCGCCCGCATCGTCGCGCGTGGCGCCGCGGGCGATCATGACGGCCAGGTCAGCCTGAGCCTGGGTCAGGCTGAAGAGATCGCGCAGCAGCGGCGCGAAATGCCGGGTCGGCGCCACCTCGCCCGCCGCTACCGTCAGAGTCTTGCCGATCAGCTCCGTCTGGCGTTTGGCGCCGGCCTTTCGCATGGCCGACGCGACGAATTTGCGAGCGGTCTCATAGGCGATGTCGCGTTCACGCGCCGCTCGTTGCAGATCCCCATGCCGGGCCAGGGCGGCGACCAACAGCCCTTCGGCTCGGGTGAATGAAAACGCGGCGGCCACGCGATTCCATGAAAAGACGCCTGGCTGAAACGCGACGATGGCATATTTCGCCTCGCCAGATTCCAGCGCCGCGCGCACCGCCGCGTCCAATGGCCAACTGCGCGCCACCGAGACAAGGCCCGCCGCCACCGCGACTGGCCTGCCTGTGCGGTCATGCATCAGCAGGGATAGGTTGGGTCGTTCGGGCGCCACGCCCCTCAAGCCGGCACGAAAAACATCAACGCCGGCGAACCAGTCCTCAAAGCGGGGCCCGGCGACAATGACTACGCCGGCGCGATCGCACGCGGCCGATGCGAAACCGTCATCCTGTAGAATCATCGGGGCGCCGTAGTCGCCCTCCACCGCGTCGGCAAAAGCCTGCTCCAACGCGTCCGGCGATGACTCATAGGCGGCGCCCAGACCGCCGGGATCATCATGCAAGGCGCCGAACGGATCGCCCTCCTTATCGGCGGCGCGGAGTCGGTCAAGGAACGCGGACGACACACTCATGGTGACAATAGCGTAACAAACTGGCGATTCTCCAAGCGGTATTCCCTCAAATGGAAACGACCGATGGGGCGAACGGCCTAGCCATCGACGCGTCAGGCGTTCAATATCGAGTTTCACGCCTCGCGGATTCGAGATCCATGCCCCCGCCATCCGGCGACGGCGTTAGCGCGTCTGCCGCCTCCGAGACACCCGCCATTGATGTCACGGCCATGCCGCGTGTGCTGCGGCGCATCGCCGGCGAGGCCGTGAAACTTGAACCGGCCCGCGTCGCCGTGGCCGTGGGCGCGTCGCTGGGCGCGGCGGTTGCCAGCCTTAGCCTGCCCAGGCTGTTCGGCGGCGCGGTCAACGAAGCCCAGAAGCTGCTGGGCGTCGCCAGCCAGGTCCACGGCTCGGCTCGGATGTTGGCCGCCCATGAAGCGCGCCACGCCCTGATGATCACCGCGACGCTGGTGATCGTGGCCACCGCGAC
>JANYFU010000136.1 GCA_025359665.1 Caulobacteraceae bacterium | reverse complement strand
TGGACGATGGCCATAAGCCGTGGAGCCCTGGCGCGGATCATGATAGCCGCGCCTGATGACAACCAAGCAGATTCAGTGGTCGATCGGGGCGGTGTTTTTCATCCTGGGCGGCTGGGCGATGCTGGCGCCCCAAAGTGTCATCGACCTGACCTTCAGGCCTGAATTCAAGTCGGGTGGGCGAATCTTACCCTTCGTGGTGGCCTGTTTTGGATCCCAGGCGATGCTGTCGGGGCTGTTCGCCGTGGCCAGCCGTTTCACCCGCACAACCTTTCTCGCCTACGCCGTCGCGCTGGCGCCGTTCTTCGTCTTCGATGTCTGGTTCACTTTCATCGACAGGATTTTCACACCCCTGGGGCTTCTGGACGGGGTGGGAAACTTCGTCATGCTGGGGCTCTGCTGGATCGGTTGGCGGCGTGCGCCGGCGAATTGACGAGGAACGGGATTTGGGGGCTTCATGCCGCTCAAATCACTAGGTGCGGGAGACGAAGATGCGGTCTGTTCTGTTTGGTCTGTTCGGCGCCCTGACGCTGGGTGGTTGGGCGCTGGGCGGCGCGGCGGTCGCGCAGGCGCCGGAGCAGGCGGAGCTTGGAGCGCCGATCCACCGGTTCATCGACGCCTTCAACAAGGGCGACATGGCCGGCGCCGCGGCGGCCTACGCGCCGGCCGACCTGACGATCGTGGACGAGCTGCCGCCCTATATCTGGCGAGGCCCTGGCGCGCTGGGGGCCTGGGCCGGCGACTTGATGAAGGATGTCGCCCGACGCGGCCTGTCAAATCCGGCGGTGGCCGTGGGCGAGCCGGTGCGCTGGGAGGTCGATGGCGCCTCGGCCTATGTGATCGCGCCGGCGGTCTATAGCTACAAGCAGAACGGCGTGGACATGCAGGAACCCTCACGGATGACCTTTACGCTCGCCAAAGGGGCCGACGGCTGGAAGATCACCAGCTGGACCTGGACCGGACCCAAGCCAACGCCCGGCCCACCCGGCAAACCCTGATCGGCCGCGGTGTTCGCCGCGGCCCCGCGTAATTTTACCGCGCGCCAAGCGAGAATAGCGGGATATAACCCGTTATAAAATCGGAGCGCGCCCTCATGCCTGAAACCACAAACCTGGACGTTGTCATCGTCGGCGCGGGATTCTCCGGGCTGTATATGATGCACAAGATGCGCGGCCTGGGCTTTTCGGCGCGGGTCTATGAGGCCGGGTCCGGGGTTGGCGGCACCTGGTATTGGAACCGCTATCCGGGCGCCCGCGTGGATATCGAGAGCCAGGAATATTCCTATTCCTTCTCGCCGGAACTGGAAGACGAGTGGGTATGGTCGGAGCGCTACGCCGCCCAGCCGGAGCTGCTGAAATACCTGAACCACGTCGCCGATCGTTTCGACCTTCGACGCGATATCCAGTTCGAGACCCGGATCACGGCGGCGGTGTTCGACGAGGCGTCGGGGCGCTGGACCGTATCGACGAACACGGGAGAGGTGATCTCGGCGAGGTTCTGCGTGATGGCCATCGGCTGCCTGTCGGTGACCAAGGACGTCGATCTGCCCGGGGCCGAAACCTACCTGGGCCACGCCTATCACACCGGTCACTGGCCCCACGAGGGCGTGGATTTCACCGGCCAAAGCGTGGGGGTGATCGGCACCGGCTCCTCGGCCATCCAGTCGATACCCCAGATCGCCAAGCAGGCGGCCCATCTGACGGTGTTTCAGCGCACGCCCAATTTCAGCGTCCCGGCGCACAACGGCCCGGCCGACCCCGAGATCGCCGCCCGCTGGAAGGCCAACCGGGCGGAACTGCGCGAGCAGGCCCGCCGCTCGGCCGGGGGGTTCCTGTCCATGGATACATCGGAGGCCCTCGCCGTCGAGGCGACGCCGGAAGAGCGCCAACAGACGTTCGAGGCGCGCTGGGCGCAGGGCGGGTTCTGCATGGGCGCGGCGTTCGCCGACATCACCGTCGACCTGACCGCCAACGCCTACGCGGTCGAATTCGTGGCCGGGAAGATCCGAGAGATCGTCAAGGACCCCGAGGTGGCGGAGAAACTGATCCCCAAAACCTACCCCTTCGGGACCAAGCGCCTATGCGTCGATACCGGCTATCACGCCACCTACAACCGCCCGAACGTCACCCTGGTGGACCTCAAGGAAACACCCATCGAGACGATCACCCCGACGGGCCTGCGCACCTCGGCCAAGGACTACGCGTTCGACTCGATCGTCTATGCGATTGGTTTCGACGCCATGACCGGACCGCTCGGCCGGATCGATATCCGGGGCCGGGGCGGCATGGCGCTGCGCGACAAATGGACGGCCGGCCCCCGCACCTATCTGGGGCTGATGTCGGCCGGCTTTCCAAACCTGTTCATGGTCACAGGCCCTGGCAGCCCCTCGGTACTGTCCAACATGGTAACCTCGATCGAACAGCATGTGGACTGGATCAGCGATTGCGTGACGTGGCTGACCAACCACCAGCAGGGCGTGATCGAGGCGACGGTCGAGGCCGAAGACGCCTGGGTGGACCACGTCAACGAGACCGCCAACACGACGCTCTACGTCAAAGCCAACAGCTGGTACCTGGGGGCCAATATCCCCGGCAAGCCCAGGGTGTTCCTGCCCTATGTCGGCGGGGTCGGGGTCTATCGCGTGAAATGCGAAGAGGTCGCGGCCAAGGGCTACGAGGGTTTCGCGCTGAGCCCGGCCACGGCCTGAAGCCGGACTATCTGGTCCAGGCGCCGCCCACGTTGGTGCGATAGCCCATGGCCAGATAGGCGGCGTCCACGAGGCTCTGGCCGCGGTCGTTGAGCAGGATGCCCGGACCCATGCGGTTCATCGAATAGCCGAAACTCATCGCGCACCCCGGATCGGCGAAGCCGAGGGAACCGCCGGCCCCGACGTGGCCGAAGGCGGCTTCGGACAGGATGGCGGAACAGGCCAGGGTGTTTTCCAGCTTCCGGTTGTCCATCGACTTCATATAGCCGAGCGAGAACCGCGTCGGGATCATCAGGGTGGCGTCTTCGTGGGTCGCGACGGAAACCTGTCCCATGCGGGTAAGGGTGTCGGCGCCGACCAGCCGCACGCCGTTCAGGGCGCCGCCATTGGCCAGGGGCGCATACAGGCCGGCCAGGCCCCGGCCGTTGGAGACGCCGGTGGCCGAACCGATCTCGGCGGCGCGGGCGGCCCGGCTGTTGGCGCTGAAGCCGCCGGAATTGATCATGAACTGGGCGGTCGGACCGGTGGGATCGGCTCGCATGCCAAGGGCTATGCGCGAGGTGCGCGCGGCGTCGTCGACGGGAGCCGCGATCATCGGCGCCACCCGCGCTTCGTGTTCCTCCGGCAGGCCCATCCAGAAATCCACCCCAAGGGGCCCGGCCACCTCATCGCGCAGAAAGACACCCATTCGCTTACCCGTGGATCGCCGCACCATCTCTCCCACGGTCCAGGCGCTGGTGACGCCGTGGTAACCGTTGCGGGTTCCGGGCTTCCAGAACGGTGTCTCGCGCTCCAGCATGCCGACCATATAGTCGTAGTCGTAGTAGGCGCCGTCCTTGAGTTTTTCCCGGAGGCCAGGCAGGCCCACCGAGTGGTCGAGCATCATCGAAACCATGGCGCCTTCTTTTCCCGCCTGACCGAACTCGGGCCAATAGCGGGTGACCGGAGTGTCGAGGTCGAGCAGGCCCCGGTCGGCGGCCATGTGGGCGCAGAGCGCCGAGGCGCCCTTGGTGCAGGAAAACACCACACCGACCGTGTCACGATCCCAGGCCTCGCCATCGACCGTCTTTCGTCCACCCCACAGGTCCACGACCGTCTTGCCTTCGACGGTCAGACAGAGACTGGCGCCCACCTCGCCCCGTGTCTGGAAGTTGTCCGCGAAGGCTTCAAGCAAACCCTTGAAACGCGGATCGCACGCGCCCTGAACGGCGCCCGCGTCGGTGGTGATTGAGACAGTTTCCATGATGTTTCCCGGCTTTTGCCGGAGACCATAAGGGACGCACGGGCCTTCGCCCAGGCGCCTCAGGCTCATACACCCCGGGCCTTGGCGCGCCAGGACACCAGGGCCAGTTCGAGCGAGGTCTTGGCCAGGAACGCCCAGAGCAATCCAGCGGCCCCGAAAGAACTGGCGCAGACCCAGAACACCGGCGCGGACAGCACGGCGCTAAGCCCCATGGCGACCGCCGTACGGCGACCCCGACCCGCGCCCTGGAGGTGCGCGATCTGTAGCTGGACCAGGCTGCCGACGACCACCCCCATGGCGAAACCGAAGATCGCCAGGCCGAACGAGGCTCCCACCAATCGCGTGAGAAGACCCGGCGCGAAGATCAGAACACACCCCACGACCACCAGAAAGGCCGCGCCGGCGGCGGCGGTCAGGCCCCAGGCTCCGCGCACGAGGGAATCGCTTTCGTCGCCCGAGGCTCGCCTGGCGAACAGAATAGGACCCAGGACAAAAGGGATCAGCCAGAACTTGGTGAGCAGTTCGTAGATCAGATAATAGGCGCCGTAGTCGGCGGGGCTGAGCAATCGAAGGCCGATCACCCTGTCGACCGACCCGCCGACAGCGGCGATAACGGAGACCGCGGCCAGGTCGATCCAACGCTTGTCTCCCAGAAGTCGTCGAGCTTCCCGCCAGATCGGCCCGCCAGACTGCGGGCGCCTTGACAGCGCCGCGACCAGCAGGGGCAAAGCCAACCGCGCGAGGGTTGAAACACCGACCGCCCAGACCAGCGGTGTTTTCAGCGCCACAAGCAGGCCGACAATGGCAACGCCACCGGCCAGGCTGCCCTGCTTCAGCCCGGCGGCCAGGGTGTGCCGACCGCGTAGATCCAGCAGGACACGCATATCCGTGGCCCAGAACCCGGCGATGGTGATCAGCGGCGTCCAGGCCAGGGTCGAGAACGGCATCGTCGGGTCGGCAAGGCGCCAGATGAAGGCGAGAAGCGGCGAAGCCAGGGCGCCCTTCAAGGCGCCGACACCGAGATAGGCGACCAGATCCGCCCCCTCTACGCCGGCCTCGCTCAGGGCCGCGGCCTTGATGGTTCCTGGCTCAAGCCCCGCCGACAGCGACATCAGAAAGACAAGGCCAAGGATGTTCCTGAGCAGCGCTGGCGTGACCATGCCCCGCAGAACGATCACCGCAAGCAGCATCACGGCGGTGGCCGCGATGTAGGCCCCCGTGACAGCGGCGGCCCTGGCGCCGAGTTGAGCGACGGCGCCGGTCGCCTGGGACAAAGCTTTCTTCATCAGGGTCTGTTGGCCGCCAAACGCCTTGGATTGCGGGAACCCGCCGCCAAGGCTATGAAACATACGCGGCGGGAAGTCTCGCCTTCAGGACGAGAGACGATGAAGACGGCGGTCTGGTTAGCGGCGGCTCTGATATTTGGCATGACCGGTGAGGCCGCGGCGCAGGCGGCCAACGACACGCGGCCGGCGTGTCCGACTCGCCAACAGGGCGAGGCGAAGAAGCCCTATATCGATCGCACGCATAACTATTGCGAAACACGCTGGTCCGAGTTGTTGGCCGAACGCCGGACCGGCGGGCAGACCCACGACGAATTCATCAACGGCTGTTCGCGCAAATGCGCCGGTGACCTGGCTGATAAACAGGCGGGCAACAATCTCGCCCTCTATGCCGGCGGCGCCGCCCTACTGCTAGGTGGCGCGGCGGCGGCGGCACTCGGCGGCAAGGGCGGCGGTCAGCCCGCCAGCCCCTAACCTTCGCCAGCCTCCAACCTTCGCCGGCCACTAGCCTTCGGGCGAGTCGCCCTTGCCCATATTGCCCGAGGTGCGCTCGGCGATCCGGGCCGACTTGCCGCGACGATCGCGCAGATAATACAGCTTGGCGCGCCGCACGGCGCCGCGACGCTTGACCTCGATGGATTCGATCATCGGCGAGAGCACGGGAAATACCCGCTCGACGCCTTCACCGAAGCTGATCTTGCGAACCGTGAAGTTCTCCTGGAGGCCGCCACCCGAACGGGCGATGCAGACGCCTTCATAGGCCTGAACGCGCTCGCGTTCGCCTTCCTTGATCTTCACATTGACGCGCAGGGTGTCGCCGGCCTGGAAATAGGGAATCTTCTTGCCTTCGAGCAGGCGGGCGGCTTCTTCTTTTTCGAGCTCTTGAATTACGTTCATCGGGTCTACAAGTCCTTCAATTTACCGGGCTTTATCGCCCTTTGCCTGTTGATTGGCGAGATGCTCCGCCCACAAGTCCGGACGCCGCTCCCGCGTGGTAGCCTCCCGCTGGGCCTGTCGCCATTTGGCCACCTCTCCGTGGTGGCCCGACAGCAGCACATCGGGAATATCGCGCCCCTCGAACGTCCGCGGTCTGGTGAACTGCGGCTGCTCGAGGAGATGGTCCTCGAAACTCTCTTCACTCAAACTCGTGGCCTCGCCCAGCACACCGGGCAGCAGCCTCACACAAGCCTCGACAACAACCAGAGCCGCCGCCTCGCCACCGGCCAGGACCGCGTCTCCGACCGAGACCTCTTCGAACCCCCGGGCGTCGATCACCCGCTGGTCCACCCCTTCGAACCGGCCGCACAGGACGACCAGTCCCGGCGCCTTGGACCACGTCTTGACCCGCGCCTGGGTCAGGGGCCTGCCCCGGGCGCTCATATACAAAAGCGGCCGGCCGTCCGCCTCCACGCTATCCAGCGCCGAGGCGATGACATCCGCCCGCATGACCTGCCCCGGCCCACCTCCAGCGGGGGTGTCGTCGAGGAAGCCGCGCTTATCCTTGGAAAAGCCCCGAATGTCCACCGTTTCCAGCCGCCACAGATTCTGCTCCCGCCAGGCGGTCCCGATCAGCGATACGCCAAGGGGGCCAGGAAAGGCCTCCGGAAACATGGTCAGCACGGTGGCGGCAAAGGGCATGAGCGGAACCATATCCGCTCTAT
>JANYFU010000097.1 GCA_025359665.1 Caulobacteraceae bacterium | reverse complement strand
CGGCGCGGGCGGCCAATGTGGAGTACCTGACCGCCGTGGCGTCGCCGGTCCACTACAAGGGCCCGTGCCCCGGCGTAGTTCGGTTCGTTGGAACCATTCATGTCAGCGGTCCGATGACCCTTTCCTATCGCTGGGAACGTGGTGACGGGGGTGTGACGCCAGTGCTTAAGGTTTCCGTCGCTGGCCGGTCCCAGAAGGTTGAGACGGCTTGGCGGCTTGGGACCCCGGCAAAGGCCGTGCGAGGCTCGATGCGGCTGCGTGTCCTGGACCCGGAAAGCCTCTATTCCGGAGAGGCCAGCTTCACCGTTGCCTGCGGCGGAGCGATTGATCCCATGGCGGGAGGCCGCAGGCCGGACGACTAGGCTATGTTGACGAAGTGGATTCCCAAATCGCCTGATCGCTGATCCAACGCTGCTCTTTGAGGAGAGCGGCTTTGGTTCCTGGCTTGATGTCGGATGAGGAGTGGGGGTTCTTCGCGCCGCTCGCACCTCGGTGCGGACCCTATGAGGGTTTCCACGCGCACCAGCAGGGTGCCACGGACGCATCAACGTTCCCAAGCGCGCGATGCGATCTATAACCCACTGAAAGAGGTTATGCCGCGAATATAGGGTACGATCGCAGCAATCAACAGGCACCACTCGTCGCGCCCCTGCCGGACGAATTATCAATTTTCACGAACGATCGGGACTGATATTCCGCCGGCTCGTGGCTTAGATGTGAGGGACGAGAAGCTGCACGAGCTTCCGCGATCGGGAGGTCGTCATGGCGGACGGTACGCAACACGCTCAGGCGTGGGATAGCGCTTCCTTACAGGCGTTGTTTGATCCGGCGACGGGGTGGCTGGATCGCCGAGTGCTGACCGACGAGGGGATCTACCAACTGGAGTTGGAGAGGATCTTCGCCCGCGGCTGGAACTTCATGTGCCACGAGAGCCAGCTCAAGGCGCCGGGCGAATACCTGGTCAGCTACATCGGCGAAGATCAGGTGATCGTGGTTCGTGACGAGGACGGTCAGGTCAACGCGATGCTCAACACCTGTCGGCACCGTGGCAACGCCTTATGCCGCGCCGAACAGGGCCGCGCGAAGTCCTTCGTCTGCAGCTATCACGGCTGGAACTATGCCCTCGACGGCCGTCTAATCGGCGTCCCGGGGCAGAATACCTTCTATCACGGCGACCTTGACCGCAGCCAGCTGGGCCTCGCACGCGTGCGGCTGGAGAGCTATCTGGGGTTCTACTTCGCCACCCCCGCCGACGACGCCCCCTCGCTGCACGACTTTCTGGGCGAGACCGGCCGCGCGGGCATCGGCATGATCTGCGCGCACGGCGAGGTTGAAGTCGTGGAGGGCGTTCAGAAGAACGTCATCGACTGCAACTGGAAGATCGCCGTCGACAACATCTTCGACTGGTACCACGTCCCCTACAGCCACGCCTCGGCCAACACCGCCGGGTTCTTCGAAATCGCCAAGATTCAGCAACCCAAGAACCAGCTGGTGGTGCTGGGCGAGTACGGGCATGCGATCGGCGGCCCCGGCATCCCGCAGGACGCCCAGGCTGAAATCGACCGAATGTCCGATGATGAGCGCGCGGCAGCCTCACGCGCCGCGCCGCAGTTCTCACCGAAGATCAGACCGCGTGAGGCGACCGAACTCATGGGTCGAGCGGGCGTGCGAAGTGAGGGGCACCCCAATATCTTCCCTAACCTGTGGATCACCATCAGCGGGAGCCAGATATGCCTGCGCCTGCCGCGGGGGCCTTCGCACACGGAGCTCTGGTGGTTCACCCTGGCGCCCAAGGCGGCCCCTCCAGAAGCCAAGCGCGAGATTGTCCGGCGGATTAACCATGTCTTCGGACCCGCGGGCCTGCTGGAGCAGGACGATGGCGAGAACTGGAGTCAAAGCACCCGCGCGGCGCGGGGTGTTGTTGGCCGGCAGCTGGGCTTGAATCTTCAGATGGGGCTCGGCCGTGACAAGATGGTCACCAACGATGGCGGCGAGCATTACATCGAAGGCCTGATCAGTGAGCACGGCCAGCGCTGGCTGTACCGGGCCTGGACAGAATGGATGGCGGCCCGGGATTGGGCGGACTTGAAGGCCAATCATTCGCTTCCGCCGACAGGGATTGTCTGATGGACACGCTTGAACACGAAAGCGCCGTGATCGCCACCGGCGCCAGTTGGGCGGACACGCCCTTGCCGCAACGCGCGATGCTCCAATACGAAGTCGAGCAGTTCCTCTACGCCGAGGCGGCCCTGCTCGATGCGCGTCGCTACCGCAATTGGCTGGGGCTGGTGGCCGACGACATCGAGTATTGGATGCCGCTCCGCCGCACGGTCACCAACAGCGACCTCGACCGCGAGTTCACCAAGCTCGGAGAGATCGCCCTGTTCGACGATGACCACATGTACCTGGAGATGCGGGTCAAGAAGCTCGAGGCAGGGTCCGCCTGGTCGGAGGACCCGCCGTCCCGCTCGCGCCACTTCGTGAGCAATGTCCGCATCCTCGATGTCGCCGGTGACGAGATCACCCTGGAGGCTTGCTTCCACCTCTACCGGAGCCGGCTTGAATCCGACGTCGACAACTGGATCGGTCGCCGCGTCGATGTGCTGCGCCGCACGGGCGAGAGTTTCCGGATCGCGAAGCGACACCTCTTCCTCGATCACACCGTGATCCAGTCGACCAACATGAGCACGATCTTTTAGATGGGTGCGCTCGACGGAGAGGTGGTGCTGATCAGTGGGGGGGCGTCGGGCCTGGGCCGGGCGATCGTCCTGCGGTGTCTGGAAGAAGGCGCGCGGTTGGCCGTCTTCGACCGGTCGGCCGACCGCCTTGCGGAACTGGCCGCCGAACATCCAGGCCGGATCGAGGCCGTGGTGGGTGACGTCCGATCGATCGGCGACAGCCAGCGCGCCGTCGACGCCTGCGTGGCGCGCTTCGGCAAGCTGGATTGCGCCATTGGAAACGCCGGGATCTGGGACTATTCGACGTCGCTGGACGACCTGCCCGCAGACCGTGTCGACGCCGCGTTCGACGAGATCTTCCACGTCAACGTCAAGGGCTACCTCAATCTCGCCAAGGCGGCCTTGCCCGCGCTGGTGCGCTCGGCCGGCGCGATGATCTTCACGGTCTCCAACGCGGGCTTCGATCCGGGCGGCGGTGGCCCGCTCTACACCGCCTCCAAACACGCTGTTGTCGGGCTAATTCGGCAGCTGGCCTATGAGTTTGCGCCTTCCGTTCGGGTCAACGGCGTTGCGCCCGGTCCGATCGATACCGATCTGCGTGGACCGGCGGCCCTCGGAATGGCCGAGACGTCTATCGCCAGCATCGACCTCCCAGGCACGGCGGGACGCGCCATGCCCATCGGCTTTGTTCCGGCGACGGAGGACTATGCCGGCGGATATGTATTCCTGGCGTCGCGGCGCGACAGCCGGCCCGCAACCGGCGGGGTCGTGAAACTGGATGCCGGCATTGCCGTGCGCGGCATAGGCCGCACGGCGGCAGGCGGCGGCCTTGGCGCGAAGTACGGTCAGGCGCCAACATGAGCCCGTCGCCAAGCCTTGGCGATCTTCCGCGCCATGACGTAAACATGGACGGAGTCTACTTCGTCCGCGTCTCGGCCGCCGCCGGATGTGTCAGGGCGCTGCAACCTGGAAACTTCTCTTACTGCGTGATGGTCCGCCGGGGTGATGTGCGGCTGGAGACCGATTTTCCGGTGAGACGGGCGTTCAACCTGGGACCTGGCGACGCGATCGCCATCAGCGGCCTTGCGCCCCATGCGTTCATTGCGCCTGGCGCGCCGCCGCAGGTCCCGACCGCCTTCGAATTACGACCGATGCCATCTCCGGATCCAGGACACCAGGTCGATATCGTGCTGGGCGTCGCGCCCAGTGAGGTCTTGGCGCTGGGCTCGCTGATCATGGGCCCGACGTTCGTTGGCCGCGCCGAGCATCCGGACCTGTCCCGCCGCCTGTGGCGGGCGGTCGATATGCTCGAGGACGAGTATTCGGATGAAGCTCAGATCGACCGCAACCTGGTCATTCGCCGCTTGGCGGAGACCATGGCGATCAACTTCAGCCGCCGCACCTTCGCCGTTCGCCGCTCGCCGATGGAAGCACCGCTAGACCCCCCTCACCCACAGCTGATCCTCTCCATCAACGCCTTCCTGCGCGCGCCCGAACGGCCCTGGACCCTCGCCGACCTTGCGAAGGCGGCCGGGATGTCCCGGACCCGCTTCGCCGAAGAGTTCAAGCTGGTCACCGGTCAGACGCCGGCCAAGATCATCTCACGGCTACGCCTGACCACGATCGCCCGGCGGATCGAGACCACTGCGCTCAGCGTCGAGGCCGCCGCGGAAGAAGCGGGCTACAACTCCTCGGCGGCGTTCGTCAGGGCGTTCCAGCGGGAATTCGGCGAGACGCCGGCGCGTTGGCGCCGCAGCCGCGAGCTTCCTAATCCCGGATCTGCCCCGCGCTCGGCGGCGAGGCGGACCACCACCCCCGCCAAAAGGAGCGCTCATGCGGCTCATTGAAGGCCAGACCGCCCTCGTCACAGGGGCGTCCAGAGGTTTGGGCGTGGAGATCGCGCGCCGGCTCGCCAAGCGTGGCCTCGATCTGGTGCTGGTCGCCAGGTCCGAAGAGGCACTGAACGGCGTGGCCCGGGATCTGCGCGCCGAGACAGGCCGGAAGGTGACGGTGATGGTCGCCGACATCTCGGAGCCCACGGCCATCGCCGGCCTCGCGGACGCCGTCGCGCGCCGCGGCGGGGTCGACGTCCTGGTGAACAATGCCGGCGTGGAGTCGAGCCTCAGATTCCACGAACGCACAGCCGCCGAAATCGAGCAGACGATCGCGATCAATCTGACCGGCCCGATACTGCTAACCCGCGCCTTGCTGCCCGGCATGCTGGACCGCGGGCGTGGCCACATCGTCAACATCGCATCGGTCGCAGGCGTCCTCGGAGTCCCCTTCAACGAACCCTACAGCGCGACCAAGTTCGGTCTCGTCGGCTTCACGCGATCCCTTCGGCTGACCGCCCGGGCGTCCGGCTGGTCGGTCAGCGCGTCGGTGGTGTGTCCCGGCTTCATCGGCGGAGCCGGGCTGTTCGCGGAGCTTCAGCGGACATACGGGGTCTCCTCGGACGAACTCGGCGTCTGCCCTCTGGAAGAGGTCGGACCCGCCGTCATCGAGGCGATCGAGGGCGATCTGCCAGACGTCTTCGTCGTCCAGGGCGATATCCGTCAACTCGTGGCGATGGGCGCGGTGGACCCGGTCGCCGCCGAACAGGCGATGTTGGGGTCCCCGGGCACGGCCATGTTCCGTGCGGTGGCCGATGCGCGAAGCGCCAATTCGATTGAACAAGGTGTAGTCAGATGACGGTTCGTTCGCTTGGCTATGTCGGTTTCAGCGTCAAGGACCCCGAGGCGTGGAGCGCGTTCGCGACGGGCGTGTTGGGGCTCATGCCCGGAGACGCGGCCCGGGGCGCACAGCGATTCCGCCTGGACGATCTGGCCTGGCGCATCGCCGTTGAACAGGGAGAGGCGGATGATCTGGCCTATCTGGGCTTCGAGGTGGCGGGCCCCGCGGAGCTCGAGGCGATGCGCGCGCGGCTGGCCGATGCGGGCCTCATCGTCGGAAACGGCGATCCCGAGCTCCTCGCGGCGCGCGGGGTGCTCGGTTTGGTCTCATGCCGCGATCCCGACGGGCTGACGGTCGAAATCTACTACGGTCCGACTGTCCGAACGGAAACGCCGTTCGTCTCGCCGGCTGCGGTCGGGGGGTTCGTGACGGGGGAGCAGGGCCTGGGTCACGTGGTGCTCTCGACCCGGGACATGGCCGCGGCCCGGACCTTCTATCAGGACGTCCTGGGTTTCCGCCTGTCGGACATTATCCGTATGCAGCCGTCACCCCGGATGAGCTTCGATATGGAGTTCTTCCACTGCAATCCCCGCCATCACACCCTCGCGCTGATCCCGGTACCCATGCCCAAGCGCCTGCATCATTTCATGATCCAGGTTCCGACGCTGGACGGGGTCGGCTTTGCCCTGGAGCGCGCGGAAGCGGCCGGCACGACGATCACGGCGACGCTGGGCAAACACACCAACGATCACATGATCTCGTTCTACGCGCGAACGCCGGCGAACTTCGAAGTGGAGTTCGGCTATGGGGCCCTGGATGTGGACGAGGCTACCTGGCGGGTTTCCCGTCACGACAAGCCCAGCAGCTGGGGCCACAAGCGCGCCGCGCACTGAGCCAGGAGAACGACTATGGACCTCGGTATCGCTGGACGATCCGCGATCGTCTGCGGGGGGAGTGCGGGCCTCGGACGGGGCGTGGCGGCGGCGCTTGCCGCCGACGGCGTGAACGTGCTGCTGGCCGCCCGCTCTGAGGACAGGCTGCGGCAGACCGCCGAGGCGCTCGGCGCAACCGCGTCCGGCAAGGTGACCTGGGTGGTCGCCGACGTGACCACGGATGCGGGACGCGACGCCGTTCTCGCCGCTTGCCCGCAACCCGATATCCTTGTGAACAATGCCGGTGGGCCGCCCCCGGGCGACTTCCGCTCCTGGTCGCGGGAAGACTGGATCAAAGCCGTCGACGCGAACATGCTGGCGCCGATCTTCCTGATCAAAAGCACCCTCGATGGAATGATCGCGCGGCGGTTCGGGCGCATCGTGAACATCACTAGCCATATGGTGAAGGCGCCGGCCGCGATCCTTGGCCTGTCCAACGGCGCGCGGGCCGGCCTCACGGGTTTCGTGGGCGGTCTGTCCCGCGACGTGGTGCAGCACAATGTCACCATCAACAATGTGCTGCCCGGCCAGTTTGACACCGATCGGCTGCGGTCCAACCACGCCCGCTTCGCCCAGGTCAGCGGGCGCGATCCCGACCAGCTGCGCGACGGCGCCCGCAACCGGATCCCCGCCAAGCGTTTCGGCGACCCATCCGAATTTGGGGCGGCCTGCGCGTTCCTCTGTAGCGCGCAGTCCGGCTTCATCACCGGCCAGAACCTCCTTTTGGACGGCGGTGAATACCCAGGTCTTCTGTAAACGACGACGAGCTGATCTGCTCGAATCCGCCGGTCGAGCATGGCTTGCGCCCGGCCGCGACCTGCCAACCCTTCACAAGGAGCTGACCGTCATGAACGGCGCCGAGAGCCTTGCCCGGACGCTTGTCGAGTCCGGCGTCACCGTCTGCTTCGCCAACCCAGGCACCTCGGAGATGCATTTCGTGGCGGCCCTGGACAAGGCGCCGGAGATGCGGCCGGTGCTCACGCTTTTCGAGGGCGTCGCAACCGGTGCCGCGGACGGTTATGCGCGCATGACGGGACGGCCGGCCGCGACGTTGCTTCACCTGGGACCGGGCCTTGCGAACGGCCTGGCAAACCTCCACAAAGCCCGGCGCGCGGGGGTTCCCATGGTCAACATCGTCGGTGACCACGCGACCTATCACGGCCAGTGTGACGCGCCGCTCACGTCGGACGTCGCGGGGTTCGCGCGGCCCGTATCCGGATGGATCGAGGTCGGGGCGGCGGTCGCCTGCCCAGATGGGAAGGTGATCTGCCTGACCGGCGACGGTCGCGGCATGTACACGCTGCAGGCCCTGTGGACCATGGCGCGAGAGGATCTCGACGTGACGACCATCGTCTTCGCCAATCGGTCCTACAAGATTCTCAACGTGGAGCTCGGCCGTGTGGGCGCCGGCGAGCCCGGCCCTCTGGCGCTCTCGATGCTTGATCTCTCGAACCCAGGTCTCGACTGGGCGGGTCTTGGCCGCAGTCTTGGGGTGGAATCCAGCCGGGCGGAGACCCTTGATCAGTTCATCGACCAATTCGAAGACGCCATGCGGGGGCATGGCCCGCGCCTGATCGAGGCGATGATCTAGGCCAAGGCGCACGCCACCGCGAGCGCCTGATCGTCGCGCCAGCGCCGGGCGGCGATCTGGACTCCGATCGGCAGGCCTTCGGGCGAGCGGCCAAAGGGCGCGACCGCGGCGGGCTGGCCGGTGAGGCTGTAGGGCAAGGTGAATATGAACTCCGTCTCGTCCCACTGGTTGTGCGGTGGGGCCGGCGGCAGAATCGTTCCCATTCAAACACCGATCGCTCCACGCTCGCCTCGTCCAGGCGTGGCGGGCCGAACGGGGTCCAGTCGCGCAGCGACAGGGATCGCCGTCGCGCCCAATAGGACCGCGTGATGGCGAGCGAATCCTCCAGCCAGGTGCCTGCGATCTCGTTGACCCGGCACCCATGTCCAGCCAGAACCACCGCGGCGTCGCCGACGGCTCGCGCGGTGGCGGTGTCGACCTCCGCGCCGGGCGCCGAGGCGAACCAGCCGACGCGCAGGTCGTTCAGATCGACATCCCGCGCCCGTCCCAGAGCAACAGGCGCGGCGCCGGGATCACCGGGATCCTCGCCCGAGATCACCCGCAGTATCGGCTCCAGATCGGTGACGGCGCGGGCCATCGGCCCGATGACGGTGCGCGGGTCGCTGAGGTGGCCGATCCGCGGAAAGTGCCCTGTGTTGGGGACGCGGCCACTGCTGGGCTTCAGCGCCGCCACGCCGCAGCAATGGGCCGGCCAGCGAATGCTGCCGCCGGAGTCGCTGGCGAGGCCCATCGGCGAGCCGCCGGCCGCGATGATCGCCGCCTCGCCGCTGCTGCTCGAGCCCGGCGTGCGATCGCTGTCGACCGGATTGTTCGGCCGCCCATAGACAGGCGCGCCCTGGGTCACGTTGGTCTTGCCCAGCAGGATCGCCCCGGCCTCCTTCATCCGCGTTAGAACGACCGCGTCTCGGGTCGGGCGATGATCGCGGCGCTCAGCGAAGCCCGCGGCGCAGATCAACCCCTTGGCCTCGATCCAGTCCTTGACGGTGAACGGCACGCCATGAAAAGGGCCCACCGCCGCCCCCGACGCCAGGACGGCGTCGGCCTCGCGCGCCCGCTCCAGCGCGTCCGGCGCCAGTTGGATCACGGCGTTCAGGCCCGGATTGACCAGGGCGATCCGGCCCAGATGAGCCTCCGCCACCTCAAGGCTGGAAACCTCGCGGCGGGCGATCATCTCGGCCAGAGCGGCGGCGGAAGCGCGCAGGAGCATCGGGAATACGACTGCTACCGCCCCTCGAACTTCGGCGGGCGCTTCTCGAAGAACGCCTTCAGTCCCTCGCGAACGTCGGCGCTGGGGTTGGCGATCATCACCGCCATCTGGGCGTCGGCGACCGACTCCTCCAGGCTGAGCCCGGCGGCGCGGCTCATCATCATCTTGGTCAGCCGCACGGCGAGCGGCGCGCGGGCGGCCAAGGCTTCGGCGAAGGCCAGGGTGGTTTCCTCCAGGGCGTCGTCCGCGACCACCTCGGTCACCAGGCCAAGCTCGGCGGCCCGGGGCGCGTCGTAGATCTCGCTGAGCAAGGTCATCCGTAGCGCCCGATCGAGACCCATGGCCCTGGGGAACAGCCAGGCCCCACCCTCGTCAGGCAGCAGACCGACTTTGCCAGAGGTGTCGCCCAGACGCGCGCTATTCGCCGCGAAGCGAAAATCACAGGCTACGGCGAGAGCCAGACCGCCGGCCACAGCGTAGCCCCGGATCATCGCCACGCTGGGTTTGTCGAGGTTTCGCAGCGCCACCACCACCGCCTGCATGCCCTCGCGCATCTCGCGGCCTGCGCCCATCGGCTGGGTCCGCACCTTCTGGCTGTGTTCCGGCTCGGATCCTGAGATATCGCCACCGGTGCAGAACGCCCGGCCGCCCGCGCCCGTGATCACCAGAGCGCGCAAGGAGTCATCATCCCTATAGGCGGCGACCGCCGCCAGAAGCTCTTGCGTCATGGTGAATGTGTAGGCGTTCATCTTCTCCGGCCGGTTCAGCACGATCCTGCCAACGGCCGGGCGCGGCACATCGCAAACCAGTGTCTTGAGGGACGTGGACGCGAAACGGCTTTCCGACATGGTTTCCTCCGGTGTTTCGCAACACGAAATCAGGCAATGGCCCACGCCACAAGCCGGTTGACCTGACGCCGCGAGTTGGTTTGACGTGTACGTCAAAGCGGGCGCGAGGTTCCGACGCCCCTGGAGGAACGCCATGACCCCCGACGACCTGATGTTCAAACCCGGCCTGTTGAACGGCCAGCGAATCCTGATCACCGGCGGCGGCACCGGGCTGGGCAAGGTGATGGCCGAAGGTTTCCTGATGATGGGCGCCGTCGTTTACATCTGCGGCCGGCGCGGCGGGGTTCTTGAGGAAACCGCCAAGGAACTGATGGCCGGCCACGGCGGCAAGGTAGTCCCGGTCGCCTGCGATATCCGGGTGCCCGAAGCGATCGCCGATATGCTGGATACCGTGTGGGCCGACGGCGGAGCTCTGACCGGTCTGGTTAACAACGCCGCCGGCAATTTCATCAGCCGCACCGAGGACCTGTCGCCACGCGGCTTCGAGGCGATTTCCAACATCGTCTTCCGGGGCTCGTTCTTCGTCACCCTTGACTGTGGCAAGCGCTGGCTGGCCGAGGGCAAGACCGGCGCCGTCACCTCGATCCTGACCACCTGGGTATGGAACGGCGGGCCGTTCACCGTGCCCTCGGCGATGTCCAAGGCCGGCCTGAACATCATGACCCAGTCCCTGGCCGTGGAATGGGGTGGACGGGGCATTCGTTTCAACGCCATCGCGCCTGGCCCCTTCCCCACCGAAGGCGCCTGGGCGCGACTTAATCCCGCAGACTCCAACAGCGAGCCAAGCGGATCCAGCAAGAGCGCGCCCGGCAACCCCATGGGTCGGGTCGGACGGATGCCCGAACTGGCCAATCTCGCCATCTACCTGTTCGCCCCCGGCTCTGAATATGTGAACGGCCAGACTATCGCCATCGACGGCGCCGCACACCAAGCCGGGGGCGGCGGTTTCGGTCGGCTACGCGACTGGACAGATGAACAGTGGGAGACGGCCAGGGCCGCGATCCAGGGGGCCAACGCCCGCGACCGGTCGAAGCGCACGGTCTGATCCGCCTTGCGAATCGATCCTCTTCTGCCGGCTATCGCCGCCCAGGCGGCGCGAGCCGATCAAACGCGCTCGATCTCGGCCGAGGTCATCGCCGCGATCAAGGCCAGCGATGTGATGCGTCTGTCGGCGGCGACGGAAATCGGCGGTCTAGCCGGCTCCGTAGTCGAGATCGGCCAGGAATTGGAGGCGGTAGCCGGCGCTTGCGCCTCGACGGCCTGGTGCCTGTGGAACCACTTGGCGACTTTCCACCTATTCTGCGGCCTGTTGGGGCCGTCAAACGCCGATCTGCTGCGGTCGGTGACGGAGACCCAGCGCTGGGTCTGCTTTCCGGCCGGCGCCGGGACGGCGACCAAGGGGCGCGCCAGCGGGGACACCACGATCCTGGACGGCGTCGCGGCGTTCGGGACCGGCGCCCGCTATGCGGACTTCATAGGGGTGAGCTTCGTGCCGGAAGGCGAGCGCGCGGTCCGCTTCGCGCTGGTGGACGCCCATCAGGACGGAGTGCGGATTGATCCCGACTGGCAAGCCATGAGTCTGCGAGCCTCGGCCACCGATCACGTCTACTATGAAGGCGCTCGAACGCCGGCGTCGCAGGTCGTCCCGTTCCCACCCCGTTTTCGAGAAACCCTTCGCGACCCTGGGTTTTCGGTGGTCAGCGGCCGCTACCGCGAGGATTGGGTCGCCCTCTCGGATCTCTGGCTCGGCTGGATAACCACGGGCGTAGCCGACACCGCGCTTCGGGAGACCTGCGCCAGCATCCAGGGCCGGCGGGCGATCCTGGGTGTGAAGATGATCGAACGTCCGACTGTCCATAGCAATCTGGGACGGGCTGGAGCCCTGATCGGCGCCGCCCGCGCGGTCGTGCGCGACGCCTGCCACCGGACCGACGCGCGGATCGCCGCTGGGGCGACTCCCACTGAGGCGGACTACCTGGACCAGATGTCGGCGGGCATGACGGCCGCCCAGCTATGCGACGATGCGATGCGCCTGATCCTGCGTGTGCTGGGGGGCGCGGGCCTCCGCGAGGGACCGGCGTTCGAACGGCGCTATCGGGATTTCCAGGCCATGCCTTTGCACATCAACGCCCATCCGGACCGGGTCACCGAGCAATTGGGCCGTCACCTTTTGGGTCTGCCGACCGAGAACCCGTTTTGAGCCAGTCGTCCGCTACTGACGCCCCGTCCTGGGCTTCCATCCGGCGTTGATCGCAGCGGTTTCCGCGGCCCCGTCCAGAAGATCGATAACGCCGATACGATTGAGTTCCGCGGCCGAGACCGGGTCGTCCGGGCCTGCCGCTGTCCGGTAGCCATCGGACTGTGGCGCCCCACCTGTCGTCCAGCCGTCTATCCGCCAGGCTTGGCCTTGACGGCAGGCGACGCCGGTTGCCTCCACATTCTGAAACGTTGCGCCGAATTGGCGACAGAGGCCGCCACCTCGGGCTTCAAAGCTCAAGAAAATGCGCACGGTCGCGGCGTCGAGTTTTAGCGGCGCACCCGCTCTGGCCGTGGACAGGGCGGCGGCCAGGCTGCGGCCGGCGACAGGACCCGACGCGGAATCGACTATCAGCGTCTGTGAGCGAGTAGCCTGGAAGGTAACGCCCGCGAAGACGCCGACGATCAGGGCCGCCGCCCACGGCGCCATCCGCCCGAATGCGATCATCGGCGCGAGTGGTCGCGGTCGGAATCCGAGAACGTTTGAGGGCGGCGATCCCCGCTCGAGCAGGTCCGAGAGTCTCGAGGGGACCGGTCCAAGGCTTTCGTCGATACCGTCTCGAACCCATCGGTCATGAAGCCTCAGAGTCTCCAGACGCTCCGCCAAGGCCTGATTTGCTTCAAGGGCCCTATCGATCCCCTCGGCGGTCACGGCATCGGCCTCGCCGTCCAGATAAGCTGATAGCTGATCGTCGGAAAAACCGATCATGGTCGCGAGTCCTCGCCGAGCGCGACTTCCAAAACGCGTCTGGCCCTCGCGACACGGCTCATGATCGTCCCCAACGGAACCTCCAGAGCCTCCGCGGCCTCGCGGTAGGATTGTCCGTTGAGGATGACGAGGGACGCCGCCGAGCGGATCTCCGGCGACAAGGTATTGAAGGCCCTGATCGCCCGGGCCGCCATATCGCGGTTCTCAAGCGTCTCGCGGGCGTCTTCGCCAACGACATCATAGGCCTCTTCCAGAGGCAGTGTGGGGCCACGGGATCGCTTTTGGCGGGTTTGGTCGATCCAGAGATTCTGCATGATCCGATACATCCAACTGTCGAGGCGCGTCCCCGGACGCCATTGACTCTCGCTTCTAAGCGCGCGTTCCAGCGTCGATTGTGTCAGGTCGTCGGCGCCATGAGCCGTGCCGCACAAACCAAACGCGAACCGCCTCAACTTCGGCATCAATTCCGCGATGTTGGACCTGAAATCCGTCGGCGGCTTTGTCATCGCCAATCGGACAACGGACCAGCGCGTAAAGAAATTCCCCCCTTGATGATATTCATTCTCACAGTCGTCCATTGTTGAGGCAGAAACACGGGACGGTCCTTATCATGAACGCATCACCGTTCCGACACGGCGCCCACCGCTGGAGTCTTCCTATAAGGATTCTCGTCATTGTTTTGGCTCTGGCGCCATCGACGATGGGCGCGGCGATCGCCAATGGGCTGCCCGAACCCCCGTCGGCGTCGGAACGCATCCCGGTTACGCTGCCGGACGAACCGCCAGGAGGGGACTCAAGACCCACCGCCGCCGATAACGAGAATGAACGGCTGGACTTCGTCGAGGGGATCGGCATCGCCGAGCCGGCGGAATCGCGGGAGAGCACCGCCGCCGAAGTCCACGAGCGCGAGGCTTTCGACAGGGGAGGAAGGGGCAGTGAGGGTCCGCTGGAGATTGCCCATGATCCTCAGGACCGGGCGTTCCGTGCTGGGGAGATCGTTGTCATTGCGAGCCGCGCGGATGCGGACATTATCGGGCGAATGGGCTTTCCGATCGTTGAGCGGCGGCGGTTGTCTGGTCTTGGGGACTTTTTGTTGCGTATCGGCCTGCCCTTGTCGGTCGATCCGCTCGCTTTCCAGACCCGGCTCGCCGCGACCGTGCCGCAAGCGGTGTTCGACTTCGACCACGTCTATCGATTGGCCGATCCCGCAAGACGCGACACCACGGGCGTCGGGCACGCCGACACTCGGTCGGGTGGCGATCACGGCCTGGTCGGCATCGTCGACGCTCCGGTCGATCGCTTATCGGCCGGGCTGGCTTTGAACGTGATCGAGGTGAGATCTTTCGCCCCCAACCCACCCGCCTCGGTCAACCACGGGACGGCGGTGGCCTATCTCGCCTCTCGCGGCGGGGCCAGGGTGCTGGCGGCA
>JANYFU010000024.1 GCA_025359665.1 Caulobacteraceae bacterium | reverse complement strand
GCCGGGATTCGGCCTCGCCGTCCCAGACCCCGCGCACCTGGACCTTCTGGCCGCCACGCACCTCCGTCCAGAGGGTTTTGCCCAGGCGATCCTTGTTGGCGGTTATCAGGCCGGAAGCGGCCGCCAGGATGTGCTCGGTCGAGCGGTAGTTGCGTTCCAGGCGGATGACCGTGGCGCCGGGAAAGTCGCGCTCAAACCTCAGGATGTTGTCCACCTCGGCGCCCCGCCAGCCATAGATCGACTGATCGTCGTCGCCCACGCAGCAGATGTTGCGTCGACCCTGGGCCAGCAGGCGTAGCCACAGATACTGGGCGACGTTGGTGTCCTGGTACTCGTCGACCAGAATGTAGCGAAAACGGCGATGGTAGTCCTCCAGCACGTCGGGGTGCTTAGTGAACACCGTCAGATTGTGCAGCAGCAGATCGCCGAAATCACACGCGTTAAGGATCCGCAATCGGTCCTGATACATCGCATACAGCGCCGCGCCCCGGTTGTTGGCGAAATGCGCGCCCTCGGCGGCGGGCAGGGCTTCCGGTGTCCAGCCGCGGTTCTTCCAATGGTCGATCAGTCCAGCGAGATGTTTGGGTGTCCAGCGCTTGGGATCGATGTCCTCGGCGGCGAGCAGCTGTTTGATCAGCCGTTCCTGATCGTCGGTGTCGATGATGGTGTAACTCGATTTCAGTCCCACCAGCTCGGCGTGCCGCCGCAAGATCTGGGCGGCCATCGAGTGAAAGGTGCCCAGCCAGCGCAGGCCCTCGGCCCCGGGACCGATCATATCCGTGATCCGGTGGCGCATCTCCCGGGCGGCCTTGTTGGTAAAGGTCACGGCCAGCAGTTCCCACGGCCGGGCCTTGCCGGTGGTCAGGATGTGCGCCAGCCGGGTGGTCAGGACGCGGGTCTTGCCGGTGCCCGCGCCGGCCAGCACCAGCACGGGTCCCTCGGTGGCTTCCACGGCGGCGCGCTGCTCTGGGTTCAGCCCCTCAAGCGCGTCCGGACCCTGGACACGGGCGAGATCGGAGATGCGAGGCGTGGATGGATCGGACAAGACTGAGCTCTGGGTGGAATCGCACCAGAACATATGGAGCACGAACCCGGCTTAGGCTAGCGCTGGCTCGCGAAGTCCAGCGCGGCGATCCGGCAGGCGGAGGCGAGGGGACGTTCGCCCCGGCCCTGGTCCAAATGCACCAACAAGCCCGCCATAGTTATCGATCGAGCCGTCGCCATGCTCTCGAGCACCACCCAGAACTCAGGTTCCAGCGCGATGGATGTGGCGTGACCCGCCAGGACGACGGAACGCTTGCGCAGCGACATCAGTCCTCGCGCTTGTGATCGTCGAGCGCGGTGATGGCCTTCGCGTTCCGCGCCTTTGCGGTGGTCTTCTGGACCTTCGTCAGGCCGAATACCGCCCGGTTTTCAGCCGCTCGCGCGACAACCGCGTTCCTGGCCTTGGCCTTGCGGACCTTGTTGAGATTGACGATCCCGCTCACGTCACCGAGCCGCAGAAGCGCTGAATCCGGGTGCAGGCGTCTTCCAGCAATGCATTGGAGGCGGCGTAGCTGATGCGGAAGAACGGCGACAACCCGAAGGCTGCTCCGAACACCACCGACACGCCCTCCGCCTCCAGCAGCTCGACGGCGAAGTCGGCGTCGCCGGCTATGACCTTACCGCTGGGGGCCGTCTTGCCGATCAGGCCTTCGCAGGATGGATAGACATAGAAGGCGCCCTCGGGCGTCGGACACTTCAGGCCGGTGGCCTGGTTCAGCATTGACACGACTAGATCGCGACGCCCCTCAAACAGCTTGGCGTTGGGCTTGATGAAGTCCTGGGTTCCGTTCAGCGCCTCTACCGCGGCCCATTGCGAGATTGAGGTGGGGTTGGAGGTGCTTTGGCTCATCACCTTGCGCATCGCATTGATTAAGGGTTCAGGGCCGGCCGCGTAGCCGATGCGCCAGCCGGTCATCGCATAGGCTTTCGAGACCCCGTTCATCGTCAGAGTCCGATCGTAGAGAGCCGGTTCAACCTGGGCGATGGTGGTGAACGCGAAATCGCCGAACACCAGATGCTCGTACATATCATCGGTCAGAATCCAGACCTGGGGATGGCGCAGCAGCACCTCGGCCACGGCCGCCAGCTCGGCGCGGGTATAGGCGGCGCCGGACGGGTTCGACGGCGAGTTGAGGATCAGCCAGCGGGTACGGGGCGTGATCGCCGCCTCCAGCACCGCCGGCTCGACCTTGAAGCCGTTCTCGGCGCGGGTCGGTACGAAGACGGGCTCGCCGCCGGCCAGCAGAACCATATCCGGGTAGCTGACCCAGTACGGCGTGGGTATCACCACCTCATCGCCTGGGTTCAGGGTGGCCATCATGGCGTTGAAGATCACCGGCTTGCCGCCCGGTGAGACGTTCACCTGCGAAGGCTTGTAGGTCAGGCCGTTTTCCCGGGCGAATTTGGCGCAGATTGCGGCCTTCAGCTCCGGTATGCCGTCGATATCGGTATATTTGGTCTTGCCGTCGCGGATCGCCTTGATCGCCGCTTCCTTGATGTTGTCCGGTGTATCGAAATCCGGCTCACCGGCGTCCAGCGAGATGATGTCGCGGCCGGCGGCGCGCAGCGCGCGGGCCTTGGCGCTGGCGGCGGCCGTGGCCGAGGGTTTGACCCGGCGCAGGTTGGCGGATTCGGAGAACATGGTGTTTCAAACTCGTGGCGGTGGAGGCGTGAGGTGTTTAGGACCGCCAGCCCGCGCGCGCAACGCGTCGAACTTGACGCGCGGACGCTTGGCCCGGATACCGACCGAAATCAAAGCGAGGAACGACAGTCATGCGGGATCTCAGGGGCAAGGTCGCCTTCATCACCGGCGGGGCCAGCGGCATCGGCCTGGCCATGGCCAAGGTGTTCGGGCGAGAGGGCATGAAGGTCATGCTGGCCGATATCGAGGCCGGGGCCTTGGCATCGGCGGTCGAAGAACTGCGGGGCCTGCAAGTCAAGGTCGAGGGGGTCGTCGCGGATGTCACCAGCCGCGATTCCCTCAAGAGCGCCGCTCTGGAAACCATCGCCAAGTTCGGCAAGGTGCATCTGGTCGCCAACAACGCCGGCGTCGGGTCGGGCGGGGCGTTCGGCACCGTGCCGCCCAAGGACTGGGCCTGGGTGGTCGATGTCAATCAGTTGGGCGTGGTCTATGGCATGGAGATTTTCGCGCCCTTGATGATCAGCCACGGCGAGGGCGGCCATTTCGTCAATACCGCTTCGATGGCCGGCATGGTCAGTCCGCCAGGAATGGAACCCTACTGCGCCACCAAGTTCGCGGTGGTGGCGATGAGCGAGGGCTGGGCGGGCCAGTTGGCTCCGCATGACATCGGGGTTTCGATCCTATGTCCGGGCTTCGTTAAGACCCGCATCCACGAGAGCCGCCGCAATCGCGCCGCCGACTATGGTTCCGATGAGCGGCCGCCCGGGTTCGATTCCAGCCTGGCCTCACCGGTGCTGACTGGTATCCCCACCGAGCCTGTAGCTGAGCGGGTGCTTGAGGGCGTCGTGGACAACGATCTCTACATCTTCACTCACCCGGAAATGCGCGGCGCGGTCGAGGCGCGGTTCGCCAATATCCTGGCGGCCTTCGACAAGTCGGCGGCGAGCCCGGCCCTGGCGGTTCTTCCAGCACGGGCCGCATTCGAGGTGGAGTCGCTGAAGGCCGACAGCCAGTGATCGCAGGCTTCTAGGCAGACGCTGATGGCGGCTCCTGAGCCAGGGTGGCGACGGGCCGCGATGATTTTCGTCCTGCTGGGCGGGGTCGGGCTGATCTTTCTGTTTGGAGCGGGTGTGCTTGGGCTCAGCGGCCCTGTCGCCGCCCGGTCCTGGCTTGCTGCGGCGAAAGGCCCGTTGGCTCTGCCTGTCGCGATCGTCGCCTTCGCCGCCCTGGCCTTCCTGGGAGTCCCTCAGTTCGCGCTGATCGCCGGGGCGGTGGCGGCGTTCGGCCCCTGGCTGGGCGCGACCTATAGCTGGGTGGGGACCATGGTCTCCGCCTTGATCGGGTTTGGGCTGGCGCGGATTTGGGGCCAAGGCCTGGCGGCGCTAGCTACCGGGTCCGCCATCTCTCGGCTGATGCGCTTGATCGCCCGGAACGGTTTCATCGCCAGTCTCGTGGTCCGCTTGGTTCCGTTCGCGCCTTTTGTGGCGATCAATGTGGCCGCCGGCCTGACCTCGATCGGCCTGGTGGATTTCACTGCCGGCACCGCGTTGGGAATCCTGCCGAAGATCATCCTTACGGCCACGGCTGGACACAGCTTGATCGCCGTCCTGGCGGGAGGTCGCTGGGATATCCCGATCGCCCTGTTGATCCTGGCCGGCGTAGTCTGGGTCGGGGTCAGTCTGGCGGCCCGTCGTTGGATAAAGCCGTGACCGCGCCACCGATGTTCACATGATCGATGCGTCGCGGTAGACCGGTCGCCAGAGCCCGGAGGAGCCCGCGACATGCCCATCATCATCTCCAAGGACGGACCCTATGTAGTCACTGGAGGGCTATCCTTGACGCGTGAGGCCATCGCTACCAACGCCGCGGAAGACTCGACGGACTGGCGGTCCCTCGGTGTAGTCGCCACCCCCGCCCGGTATTTCCTGTGCCGTTGCGGCCAGTCGGCCAACAAGCCATTCTGCGATGGCGCCCACGCTCGGGTGGGTTTCGATGGGACGGAGACCGCCTCTCGTGACTCCTTCGCCGTCCAGGCCAAGGTCTTCGAAGGCCCCGAAGCCAGTTTTCTCGATGCCGACAGCCTTTGCGCCTTCGCGCGGTTTTGCGACCGCGACGGCAAGGTCTGGAACCTCGTAAACGAGGTGTCCGACGCCGCGGGCAGGGACGCCCTGCTCGCCCAACTTAGCCAATGCCCATCGGGGCGGCTGGTGGCCGTCGATTGGGCCACCGGCAAGGCCATCGAGCCCGAACTCACCGCGTCGCTGGTCCTGGTCGAAGACCCCTATGAAAAGTCCAGTGGCCCGATCCACGCACGGGGCGGCGTGGTGATCGTCGGCGCCGATGGGGTGGCGTGGGAGACCAGAAACCGGGTCACCCTGTGCCGATGCGGCCAGTCGAAGAACAAGCCGTTTTGCGACGGCGCCCACGCCAGCGTCGGCTTCAAGGACGAGTCCGCGCAGGTCTCTCTCTAGGTCACTCTCGACTCCCGGCCCGCATTCTTGCCAGGATGGGAAACGACGAACGGTGAGGAAGCGCGTGACGGACGACAACACTCCGGTGATCATTGGCGTTGGCGAGGCGTCGGAACGGATCGACGCGCCAGGGTATGAGGCGCTGTCACCAGCAGATCTGGCGGGCCGCGCGGCGGCGGCGGCTTTGGACGACGCACTGAGCGTCGCCGCGCTCGCGCCGCATATCCAGTTGATCGCCGCGATCCGGCAGTTCGAGGTGTCCGGACCCAAGGTCGTCGCGCCGTTCGGCAAGGCCGACAATTTTCCCCGCGCCATCGCGCGGCGGATCGGCGCCGACCCGGCCCGGGCCATTCTGGAGCCAGTTGGCGGGCAAGGCCCACAGCATCTGGTCAATGAACTGGCCCAGGCGATCGGGGCCGGAGCGTTGGACATGGCGCTGATCTGCGGTTCGGAGGCTATCTCCACGGTCCGCCATCTGACTTCGCGCGGCGAGACGCGGGACTGGTCCGAGACGGTGGGCGGCGAGCTTGAAGATCGGGGCTTTGGCGAGGCTCTGCTGACCGCCGACGTCGCGCGGCACGGCGCTCGCACGCCGATCAGTGTCTATGCGATGTTCGAGAACGCCCGTCGCGCTCGCCTAGGTCTGGGGCGGGCCGATTACGCGTTGGAGATGGGCCGGCTGTTCGCGCCTTTCACCGAGGTCGCGGCGGGCAATCCCCACGCTATGTCGCGCGAGATTCATTCGGCCAAGGACCTGGCGACGGTCACGGCATCCAATCGCCTGACCTCCGATCCCTATCCGCGTCGGATGGTGGCGCGGGACCAGGCCAATCAGGGGGCGGCGGTGCTGATTGCCTCGGTCGGCAAAGCGCGCGCTCTGGGGGTGCCGGAGAACCGGTTTATCTACCTTCATGGCGGCGCGGACGCACGGGAACGCACGCCGATGGAACGGAGCGATCTGTCGGCCGGCCCCGCCTCGGTCTTGGCCGCCGCCCGGGCGCTGGAAGTCGCCGGCGTCTCTCAGGACCAGATCGATGTGTTTGATTTCTATAGCTGTTTCCCGATCGCGGTTTTCAACGTGCGCGATGGTCTGGGGATAGCGGCGAACGATCCGCGCCCGCTGACCGTCACCGGCGGCCTGCCGTATTTCGGCGGGGCCGGGAACAACTATTCGATGCACGCGATCGCCTCGATGGTCCGGCGGCTGAGAGCCAATCCAGGAGAGCGGGGCTTGGTGGCGGCCAATGGCGGGTTCCTGTCGAAATATTCGGTGGGGGTCTATTCGGCGCGCTCGGCCCCGTGGCGGGGTTTCGACAGCAAGGCGCTGCAGGCCGAGGTGGAGGGATGGGCCGCCCCGACTATCGCACCGGGCGACGGGGAGGGCGTAATCGACACCTATACGATCGACTACAGCGGCCAGGCGCCGGTCGGTGTGGTGATCGGGCGCCTGGGCGAGGGCGGCCCGCGTTTTGTCGCCATGACCGATCCGACCGATCCCGCCATCGCTCGGCGGATGATCGACGCCGATCCCCTGGGCGCCAAGGTCACGGTGGCCCCCAATGCCGAAGGGCGGTCGATCGTCACCGCCTTCAACCCGATCTCGGCAGGCCAATAGCGGAGACAGAAACCATGAAATGGCATTTCGCCGATCTGTTCGAAACCGTCGCGGCGCTGGTCCCGGATGAGATCGCGATCGTTAACGGCGAGGTCAAGCGGACTTGGCGAGACTATGAGGATCGCGCCGCCCGCATAGCCTCGGCCCTGGTCGCCGCCGGCGTTGGCCCGGACTCCAAGGTCGGGTTTTACGGCTACAATTCCAATGAATATCTTGAGGGACACTTCGGGGTGTTCAAGGTCCGGGCCGTGCCGGTGAACGTCAACTACCGCTATGTCGAGCATGAGCTGCTCTATCTGCTGGAGAACGCCGACGCGGAGGCGATCATCTTCGACGCCCAGTTCGCGCCGCGCCTGGCGGCGATCCGGGAGAAGCTGCCCAAGCTCAGGCTGTTCATCCAGATCGACGACGGTTCAGGCGAGCATCTGCCGGGTTCGGTCGGCTTCGAGGCGGTGATCGCCGCCGCCGAGCGCCTGCCGCGCCAGGATTACGACGAAGACGATATCTACATGCTCTACACCGGCGGTACGACCGGCATGCCCAAAGGCGTGATGTATCGTCAGGGCGACTTCGTCCTGGGCTTGGCGGCCGCCGGTCTCGGGCCGGACGCGCCGCGCACCGAAGAGGGATTCAAGGCCACGGTCATGGCTCTCAAGGACACCGGGGCACTGCCGATCAGCGTGCCCGCCTGTCCGCTGATGCATGGCACCGGCCTGTGGCTGGGGGTTTTCACCTCGCATTTTCTGGGCGGGGCGGCCGTCACCTTCCGCAATGAGCATTTCGACGCCGACGCGCTTTGGCGGCTTATCGCCAAGGAGCGGATCACCTCGGTGGCTATCGTCGGCGACGCCTTCGCCAAGCCGATGCTGGCCGCCCTGCGCGCGGCCGAGGCGGCCGGGACGCCCCACGACCTGTCGTCCCTCAAGCAGATCATCTCGTCCGGGGTGATGTTCTCGACCGAGGTGAAGCGTGGGCTCCTGGAGATGGCCGACATCGTCATCTTCGACGCCATGGGCTCCACCGAGGGCAGCATGGGCTCTTCGATTGTGTCCCGCGCCATGCCGCCGGGCGATACGGCCCGGTTCGCGACCAACCTCACCACCAAGGTGTTCAACGACCGCGATGAGGAGGTGCAGCCGGGATCCGACGAGATCGGCATGATCGCCAACGGCGGGTTTGCCCCGATCGGCTATTTCAAGGACCCGGAAAAGAGCGCCCGCACGTTCCGGGTGGTCGGTGGCCATCGCTACTCGTTCCCGGGTGATTTCGCCAAGGTGGCGGCCGACGGATCGTTGATCCTGCTCGGGCGCGGATCGGTCTGTATCAACACCGGCGGCGAGAAGGTCTTCCCCGAAGAGGTCGAGGAGGCGTTGAAGGCTCACGACAGCGTTTGGGACACCCTCGTGGTCGGGGTGCCCGACGAGCGGTTCGGAGAGCGGGTCACCGCCGTGGTCTCGGCCCGTCCCGGCCACCAGATCAACGAGGCCGACCTGGTCGCCTTCGCTCGCCAGAGGCTGGCCGGCTACAAGATGCCCCGGCGAGTGATCGTGGTCGATACCGTCCAACGCGCCGCCAACGGCAAGGCCGACTACAAATGGGCCAAGGATACGGCTCTGAACGATGCCGGCTGAGGGAAACACGCCATGAAATCAGCCATTTGCGACATGCTCGGTGTCGAATTCCCGCTGGTGGCGTTCAGCCACTGCCGGGACGTGGTCGCGGCGGTCAGCCGGGCGGGCGGGTTCGGCGTGCTGGGCGCCACCGGTCACTCGCCGGACTCGGTCCGCCAGGAACTGCGCTGGATCGAGGATCACGCCGACGGCAAGCCCTTCGGCATCGACGTGCTGATCCCCGAGAATATGGCCACCGCCGGCGAGAGCGGCGTCACCCACGAGAGCCTGCGCCACCGTGTCTCCGACCGTCACCGCGACTTCGCCCGCGACCTGCTGGGCAAGGCCGGCGTCACCCTGCCGGAAACCCATCGCGGCGAGCCGGACACGCGGCCGCAACCGTTCGACCCGGAGCAGGCGCTGAGGGTCCTCGACGCCGCGTTCGAGTTCCCGATCCGGCTGATCGCCAATGCGCTGGGCGTGCCGCCGCCGGCGATGATCGAAATGGGCAAGCGCCATGGCGTTCCGGTCGCGGCTTTGGTCGGCGCCCGCGAGCATGCGATTCGGCAGGTCAACGCCGGGGTCGATATCCTGGTCGTGCAGGGCACCGAGGCCGGCGGCCACTGCGGAGAGGTCAGCACCCTGGTCCTGGTTCCCGAGGTGATCCAGGCGATCCGCAAGATCCGCGACGTGCCGGTGCTGGCCGCCGGCGGCGTGATGAACGGCGGACAGATGGCCGCCTGCATGGCCATGGGCGCCGCTGGGGTCTGGACCGGATCGGTCTGGCTGGCCACCACCGAGTCGGAAACCACCGAGATCTTTCGCGAAAAGATGATCGAGGCCAGCTCCCGCGACGCGGTGCGATCGAAGAGCCGGACGGGCAAACCGGCGCGCCAGCTGCGTTCCGCCTGGACCGAGGCGTGGGAGCGCGATCCGAACAGCCCCGGCCCGCTGCCGATGCCGCTGCAGACCCTGGTCAGCGAGAGCGCGCTGCACGCGGTGGACCGCGCCGCGGCAGCCGGCAATCCGAAGGCGCGGGAGATGGTGACCTATTTTGTCGGCCAGGGGGTCGGGCTGATCGATTCCGTACGCTCGGCGGGTCAAGTGGTGCAGAGCTTCAAGGAAGAGTTCGTCGAGGCTGTCGAACGGCTTGACGGCCTGCTGGCGGACTGAGACGTCACGGGCGCGCGGCCCGATCCGAGGCTCCGCGAGCATGAGAAGGAAAACCCTTGGCTGAGATCGATCTCGTCGCCCTGTGGGAGGATCACACCCGGTTCGAGTTCGAGGTCCGGGATGTCGATGCGACCATGGCGACCATGGTTCCCGACCCCTATGTCAACCACATCCCGACCCTGGCCGGAGGCGTCGGCCACGACGAGCTGAAACGCTTCTACAAATATCATTTCATCGGCGGCAATCCGCCCGACACCACTCTCGCGCCGATCAGCCGGACGGTCGGCGAAGACCAGATCGTCGACGAAATGCTGTTCAGCTTCACCCACACCTCGGTGATCGACTGGATGCTGCCTGGTATCGCCCCAACCGGTCGACCGGTGGAGGTGGCGCTGGTGGCCATCGTCCGGTTCCGTAACGGCAAGGTGGCGCATGAGCATATCTACTGGGATCAGGCCTCGGTTCTGGTGCAGATCGGCCTTCTCGACCCGTCCCTTTTGCCCGTGGTCGGAGTCGAATCGGCCCGAAAGGTCATCGATAAGTCCCTTCCGAGCAATGGCCTGATGGCGGCGGCCTGGAGGACCAGCGAGGGCCGGCCGATCTAGCCTTGTTCAAGCGCCGTTCACACGGCGCCGGTCAAACAGCCCAAACGCGCCGGGAACGGCGGCGTCTCGAAAGGGTTGTATGACCATGAACCGAAATTCCCGCACCCACAGGACAACGCTCCTGTTCACCACCGCCCTGGGCGTTCTGGCGCTTGCCGCCTGCAACAAGGCCGCGGCGCCCGGCGAGGCCACCCCCGTCAACGCTGTCGTCGCGCCGGCGGCGCCCTTGCCGCTGGACCCCAATGCGCCGATGTCGGCGCCGGCCGAAGCGCCCATGGCCGCCGCCTTGCCGCCCGCGCCACGCGCCAGGGTGGCCGCCCCTCGGTCGCGCGAGGCGCGCTATGACTATGTGAACCGGGCGGCGGGCCTGAACAGCGGCTTCGCCGACAGCCCGCCCGACTATGCCGTCGATTATCAAGGCAGCCGACCCTGGGTCTGGCGGGCGCAGAACGGATCATCCCGCGTGGTGGAATCGACCCCCGAGGGCGATCGCTATTACTATTACGAGTCTGGCGCCGATCAGCCTTATCTGGTTCGTGATTCCCGCTACACCTATGGCTATGACCAGGGTCAGCTGGCGGTCGTCTACGACTCCTATGGCAGGCCGCTTCCGGATGGCGCCCTAAATGGTCAGGCGGTTCTGGCGGGGCAATATCTGGCTCGCGCCGAGGCTCTCTACGCCGCCGTCCAACAGCAGCGCCACGAAGCGGCCTACGCCGCTAACTGGCAGGCCCGCCAGGCGGCCATGATGCAGGAACGCCAGGCGTGGGAGCGCCAGCAGCGTCAGAACGCCGACTGGCGGGCGTGGAACGACCAGCACGCCGCCGATGACGCCGCCTGGCGCCGGGAAGCGGACGCCCGTCGCGCCGCCGCCTCGGTTCCGCCGCCTCCACCCTATGTCCCGCCTCAGCAAGCGAGGGGGCCGGACCAGCGGGCTCCGTACGCACAATCGCCGACGCCGCAACCGCAAGCCCTGCCACCCAGGATCGATCCGGCCGCTGAGGCTCGCGCCCAGCAAGCCCAGGCTGACGCCGCCCGCCAGGCGCAGCTGGCAGATCAGGCCAGGCTGGCGGATCAGGCCCGCCGACAGCAGGCTCAAACCCAGCTTCAGGCCCAGGCCCAAGCGCAAGTCCAAGCTCGCGCCGCCGATCAGGCGCGTCAGGCCGAGCAAGCCAGGCTCGCGGATCAGGCCCGGCGGCAACAGGCTCAGGC
>JANYFU010000018.1 GCA_025359665.1 Caulobacteraceae bacterium | reverse complement strand
CGCGCGCGGCGCTGGCCCGGCTGCTGATCGCCCGGCCAGACATGATCCTGCTGGATGAGCCGACCAACAATCTCGACCAAGCGGCCCGCGCCGTGGTCGCCGAATTGCTCGGCGCCTGGCCCGGCGGCGCGGTGGTGGCGAGCCATGACAGGGACCTGCTGCGCCGGGTCGATCGCATCGTGGAGCTCGGCCCACTTGGCGCGCGAATTTATGGCGGCGATTTCGACCTCTACCAATCCCGCCGCGAGGAGGAGGCCCTGGCCGCGGCGCGGGCGCTGGAGAGCGCCACCCGCGACGTCCGCCGCGTCGAGCGGGAAATCCAGGCCACTCGCGAACGGCAGGACCGCCGCGACGCCGCCGGCCTGCGCGCCAAGGCCCGGGGCGATCAGCCAAGGATCATCCTCAACGCCATGGCGGGACGGGCGGAAAATACCCGTGGTTCTCAACAGCGTTTGGCGGACCGCCGCCGGGCCGACACCGCCGCCCAGTTGGACCAGGCCAGGACGCGGGTCGAGATCGGCCGCAAGCTGGGCTTCGCTCTGCCGTCCTCCGGCCTGGCATCCGGGAAACTCGTGCTCGCCTTCGAGGACGTGACCTTCGGCTGGCCGGATGGCCTGTCACTAATCGAGGGTCTCGACCTGCGTCTCACGGGGCCTGAACGCCTGGCCGTGGCCGGACCCAACGGCTCGGGCAAGACCACCCTGATCCGTCTGGCGACGGGCGACATTGAGCCGACTGGCGGCCGCGTCGTCCCCGGCGTGGCGGCGGCCAAGCTCGACCAGCGCGCCGCCCTGCTGCGCGACGATCAGACCCTGATCGAGAACTATCGACGTTTGAATCCGGAGGCCGACGACCACGCGGCCCACGCCGCCCTGGCCCGGTTTCTGTTTCGCAACACCGCGGCGTTGAAGCCCGCCGGAGCCTTGAGTGGTGGTGAGCGTCTGCGGGCCGCCCTGGCCTGCGTGCTGATGTCCGCCCGGCCGCCCCAGCTGATCATCCTCGATGAGCCGACCAACCACCTCGACCTCGACTCCATCGAGGCTGTGGAACAAGCCCTGGCCGCCTATGACGGCGCCCTGATCGTCGTCAGCCATGACGAAGATTTCCTGGCCGCGGTCAGGGTCGATTCGCGTCTGGATCTCGCCGTGGGGCGGGCGTCGCGCCGCGGGATCGGCTAGACTGACCAAACGTCACTCAAGGATATCGCCGTTATGACCGACACCCTCGCCATTCCCGACGATATCGCACGCGCGATCATCACGCCCAGATCCTACGCCGACGACGCGCCGGTCCACGACGCCTTCCGCTGGCTGCGCCATAACCGACCATTGGGAAAGGCGAGTGTGGAGGGGATCTATCCGTTCTGGATCGTCAGTAGACACGCCGACATTCTGGAGATCAGCCGCCAGAACGATCTGTTCCGCTCGGGCGACATGCCCACAACCTTCACCACCATCGAGGGCGACGCCATCGTCCGCAAGATCACCGGCGGCAGCCCGCATCTGTTGCGCACCCTGGTGCAGATGGACGCCCCCGATCACTCGAAATACCGTGTGATGACCCAGTCGTGGTTCCTGCCTCAGAACATCCGGGGTTTGGAGGACCGCATCCGCCAGATCGCCCGGGCGCACGTCGATCACATGGCCAGTCTGGGCGGCGAGTGCGACTTCGTCAACGATGTCGCCCTGACCTTCCCGCTGCGGGTGATCATGGAAATCCTTGGCGTGCCGCCGGCCGACGAGCCGCGTATGCTGAAGCTGACCCAGGAGCTGTTCGGCGCCGCGGATCCGGAATTGAACCGCAACAAGGCCGCCGCGTCCGCCGCCGACCAGGCCGAGGGCCTGGGTCCGATCGCCGAGCTGCAGGCGGTGATCGCCGACTTTTTCATGTATTTCAAAGGTATCACCGACGCCCGCAAGGCCTCGCCCGGCTCGGACCTGGCCTCGGTGATCGCCAACGGCCACATCGATGGCGCGCCGATCAACGATTTCGAGGCCATGAGCTATTACGTCATCGTCGCTACCGCCGGGCATGACACCACTTCGTCCTCCACCGCCGGCGCGGTCTGGGGCATGTGCGAATATCCCGAGGCGTTCGCCAAGGTGAAGGCCGACCCGTCGCTGATCCCCGGTCTGGTGGACGAGGCGATCCGCTGGGTCACGCCGGTCAAGCACTTCATGCGCTCGGCCACCGCCGACACCGAAGTCGGCGGCCAGAAGATTGCCAAGGGCGACTGGCTGTGGCTGGCCTATCCCTCCGGCAATCGCGACGAGGCCGTGTTCGCCAATCCCGATGTCTTCGACCCCGCCCGATCCCCGAACCGGCACCTGGCGTTCGGCTATGGCGCCCACCTGTGCTTGGGTCAGCACCTCGCCAAGATGGAGATGCGAATCCTGTTTGAGGAACTGATGCCGCGGCTTAGGTCCCTCGAATTCGCCGGCCCCGCTACCCGCGCCGAGGCTAATTTCGTCGGTGGACCTAAGCGCCTGCCGATACGTTACGAGTTGGAATAGGAAATCCCGGCTAGCCGCCCGCCAGGACGAAGCGTATGGGGATGCGTACCTGTGCATCGTTCACCGGGCGGCCGTTTTCGGTGCGGGGCTTCATGCGGAAATAGCGGCTGAGGCTGAGGGCCGCTTTGCCGAAGCCGTAGCCGCTGGGCGATTCGCTGACCACGTTGCAGGGACCAACGCCGCCGGCCACTGTGATATCGCAGGCCAGCACCACCACGCCGCCCAGCCCTTCCCGCGCCGCATCCTCCGGATAAGCCCCCGCCACCTGCGCCGCGCTTGGGCGCGTCAGCCATTCGGGATTGGTGATCACGGTGGGGTCGACCCGCGGTTGGGGAAGCGAAACGCCCGGGCCGTCGCCTAGGGGCAATGGCATGGAGGTGACCGTGACCGGTTCATCGGTCTGGGCCGGCCGAACGGGCAGGGTGGTTACCGTCTGATCGACCGGCCCGGCCGAAGCGCGGACCACGGTGTGAGGTTGGGTCAGTGGCCTGATCTTCTCCACGGGTCGCTGCGGCTCGATCGTCAGGGTCCGTCCATCGATGGTCGGGGATTCATCCGGTGTCGGCAGGTTGAAGGGGTGAAAGGTGCTGTTGATCAGATAGGCGCCGATCAGGACATGTACGGCGACCGAAGCGCCCAAGGCGATGGCGGCGCCCCGGCCGCGACGCGGCGAATTCCCGCGAAAGCCAAGGGCGGGAAGCGACTGACGGATAACCATGGCGAACCTCCCAGTTCGGCGTTATTGTTGCCGTAGGGTCAATCCATGTTTGGCGGTTTGTAAAGAGGCTCAGGCGCCGCTACGTCAACTTAACGCAATTCAGTCAGCTTTTCCCAGGATTCACGCCTGGCCCGCTCTAAGCCGCCAGGCTCGCCACCAACATCGCCTCTATCGGTTCTCCCTGCGGCGTCCGGATTTTCGCGCCTGAACGCCATTGTGGCTGGCGCAACAGGCGGTGAAAAGCGCTAGACTCGCAGTATGGCCGACGAAAAACCCCCCGTTAAGATCATGCCCGCCGCTACCATCCTGCTGGTGCGCGACGATCCCGCTTTCGAAGTGTTGATGGTCAAGCGCCATCACCAGATCGACTTCGCCTCCGGCGCCCTGGTGTTTCCAGGCGGCAAGACTCACGCCGGCGACCATGATCCGGCGTGGGAACAGCGGGTGATCGGCTGGGAAAGCACCGCCCCCGAAAAGCGCGCCCTGCGAATCGCCGCTATCCGCGAGGCCTATGAGGAGGCGGGCATCCTGCTGGCCCGACATGCCGACGGCGAAACCTTCCGGGGCGACGAACGGGCCGGACCGGCGCGCGATGACGTCGCCCACGACCGCCGCGCCTTCATCGATCTGGTAAACGAACTGGATGTCCACCTCGACCTGGACGCCCTGACGGTGTTCGCCCGCTGGATCACCCCCAGCATGATGCCCAAGCGGTTCGACACTTGGTTCTATGTCGCCGCGGCCCCGGCCGATCAGCTGGCCGTTTGCGATGGATGGGAAACTGTGGACGCTGAATGGATCACCCCCGCCGAGGTGCTGCGCCTGGCCGACGCCGGCGAGCGCACGGTGATCTTTCCCACCCGCATGAACATTCAGCTGCTCGCCGAGGCGGATAACGCCCTGGACGCCGTGGTCCGCGCCGCCGCTCGAACCCTGGTTACCGTCGAGCCCAAAGTGACCGATACGCCCGAGGGCAAGGTCCTGGTCATCCCCCCCGACGCCGGCTACGGCGCGGTTGTGGAGCCGATGTCCAGGGTCCGCTGAGGCTAGTCCGTTCTAAGCCTGGAACTGCTCGGTCAGCATCCGCTCTTCCAGGCTTCGCCCGGCATCGTAAAGCAACGCCAAGGCGATGTTGCGGTCCTCGAACACATCGACCTGGACGACATTGCGAACTTCTAGATTTTCCGCCACGGCGCTTACTGGCCGCTTGACCGCCTCCAGCACATCGAACCTTACCCGTGCGCGATGAGAGAGTAGGGCGCCGCGCCAGCGGCGGGGACGAAAGGCGCTGATCGGCGTAAGCGCCATGACCTGGGCGTCCAGCGGAATGATCGGTCCATGGGCCGAGAGGTTATAGGCGGTCGAACCCGCCGGCGTCGCCACCAAGGCCCCATCGCAGATCAGCTCCGGCAGCCGCACCCGGCCATCGACCGAAATCCGCAGCTTCGCCGCCTGCCGGGTAGAGCGCAGCAGGCTGACGTCATTGATCGCCAGTCCCTTATGCTCGCCGCCATCCGCGTCGACCGCCGTCATACAAAGCGGATGGATGATCGCCTGTTCGGCACCGACGATGCGCGCCTCCAGATCGTCCTCGCTGTACTCGTTCATCAGGAACCCGACCGAGCCGCGGTTCATGCCATAGATCGGGTGACCCTTGCCCAGGTTGCGGTGCAGAACCTCCAGCATGAAGCCGTCGCCTCCCAGGGCCACCACCACATCGGCCTCGGTCTCCGGTACGTCGCCGTACCGGGCGCCCAGGCGCTTGCGGGCGTCCTGGGCCTCGCCCCATTCACTGGCGGTGAAAGCGAGACGGAGTTTTTCGGATCGGAAGGGCTTGGACATCGTTGGGCAAGTGACGTGCATGATCGGCCGATGTCAAACGCGGAGTTGTTGACCCCTCTACTCGTCAGGCTCGGCATCGACCTCGCCGGGCGGCGGGCGCGGATCGCCAGCGTAAGGGCGTCCCACGGTTTCGGCCCACGCGCGCCTTTTGGCGGCATAGGCCGCCTGTCGGTCGTCGGCGTCGGTTTGGCTCATCGGTGGCGGCGGCTCTGGCGACTCCATGACCGTCGTCTATGCCGATCGGCGGCCGAGCGCGAGCAAGACCGCTCTGTCGCTAGCTGGTAAAGATGTCCGGTTTTTGTAGCTCGTGATCTGTCCGCTTCGTTCTTTCTGTGTTCCTGGGCATGCCCAGGAAAAAATCGTTCGCGTGGAAGCGTGTCATGCGGCGATCTTGGTGGTTTCGATGATGG
>JANYFU010000634.1 GCA_025359665.1 Caulobacteraceae bacterium | reverse complement strand
GGCCGCATCCGTCGGCCTGAGTCCGTCGACCAGGATGTCGATCAGGCGCAGCGCGCTGACCTGCCAGTCGACGTTATCGGCGCCATACGTGAACCCGATCAAGGCCCTCAGCAGGTCGTTGGCGGTGACGTCCGGGCGAATGTCGCCGGCGTCGACCGCGCGCTCCGCCAGCAGGGAGATGGCCCCAATGATCCGCGCGCCGGAAGATGCATAGAGCTCCGACGCGCCGCCGACGATCGAGCCGAGCGCCGAGGCGATGATTTTCTTCGTAGCGATATAGTCGACGAACAGTCGCATCCATTGGTGCAGCGCCTCGCCGGCGGGCAGCGACGCCAGCAAGCGCGTCGCCGCCCCGGCCAGCTCGTCGACCTCGCGGCGATAGACCGCTTCGACGATCGCGTCGCGGGTCGGGAAGTGACGGTACAGCGTACCGATCCCGACGCCGGCCCGGCGGGATATCTCGTCCAGGCTGACGTCCGGACCGACATCGGCGAACGCCGCCTTGGCTGTTTCCACCAGCCTTTCGCGGTTCCGCTGGCCATCGGCGCGGGGCTTGCGGGCCGGCTCCCTGGCCTCGAGATTCACGATCGCACATTCCTTGATAAAGGGTGTCCTTGATAAAGGGTGGTCTTGATAAACGGAGCAGGCCTCCGTATATAAGCCGGAGACATCCTCCGTTTACAGCCCAAGCCAACATTCGGCAATGATCGCGTCGCCTTGGCGTTAACGGAAGCCGGACCAACCCAATCCCGAACGAACCCGAACCGCGGAGAAACGCCATGACGAAAACATTTGGAGCCACCTCGACCACCGACGAAGTCCTCGAAGGCGTGGACCTGAGCGGCAAGCGCATATTGGTCACCGGCGTCTCGGCCGGGCTCGGCGTCGAGACTGCCCGCGTGCTGGCGGCGCACGGGGCCTCGGTAGTCGGCGCGGCGCGGGATCTGGGCAAGGCGAAGGGCGCGACGGAAGCGGTTCGCGCCCAGGCCACGAACGGCGGCGGGCTGGAACTGGTGGAACTCGACCTCGCGTCGCTGGCCAGCGTCCGCGCCTGCGCCGACGCCCTAGTCGCCGACAGCAGGCCGTTCGACCTTGTGATCGCCAACGCCGGCGTCATGGCCTGCCCCAAGGGCCAGACGGCCGACGGTTTCGAGACCCAGTTCGGCACCAATCACCTGGGCCACTTCGTGTTCGTCAACCGGATCGCGTCGCTGTTCAAGCCGGGCTCCCGCCTGGTGAACCTGTCCTCGGCGGGCCACCGGTTCTCTGACGTCGACCTCGAGGATCCAAACTTCGAACATACTCCGTATACTGAGTTCGGCGCCTACGGCCGCTCGAAGACCGCCAACATCCTGTTCGCCGTCGAGTTCGACCGGCGGCACAAGGCCGATGGCGTCCGAGCCACGGCCGTGCACCCAGGCGGCATCCAGACCGAGCTTGGCCGCTACATGACACCCCAGGTCCTGAAGCAGCTGACCGACTCGATGAACGCCGCCAGTTCGGCGTCGGGCGCGCCGGCGTTCGCCTGGAAATCCATTCCCCAGGGCGCGGCGACATCGGTCTGGAGCGGTGTCGTGGCGCCGGCCGATCTGGTGGGCGGCCTCTATTGCGAGGACTGCCATGTCGCCGAACCGGCCGAAGGCGCCGATGTGCGGGGTGGTGTCCGCGGCTATGCGCTCGACGCCGACCACGCCAAGGCGCTATGGGCCAAGAGCGAGGCGATGGTCAGCGAGCGGTTCTGATCGCTCGCCCGGTGCGTCCTGTCGTAAACGGCGTCTCGCTCGACGCGGAAACCCGCTGCGGCCACTACCATGGTCCGCTCGACATCATCGCCATCAAGATGCGCTGCTGCCACGCCTACTATGCTTGCCGCGAGTGTCACGACGAACTGGCCGGCCACGCCGCCAAGGTGTGGCCGGTCGCCGAGTGGGATCAGGCGGCGATCCTGTGCGGCGCCTGCGGGGCGGAATTGAGCGTCCAAGACTACCTGGGCTGCGCCAGCCGCTGTCCGTCATGCGCGGCGCGGTTCAACCCGGGCTGCGCCAACCACCATCACCTCTATTTCGAACCGATCTAGGGACGCGAAGCTAAAGCCGTCTGCGGAAGTAGACGACGCGTTCAGTCTCCTCGAAGCCGATGGCGGCGTGGAAGCGCTGGCTA
>JANYFU010000088.1 GCA_025359665.1 Caulobacteraceae bacterium | reverse complement strand
CGAGATGGTCGGTCTGGACCGCGCGTCCAGACAGCTCAAGCTGGGCGCCATGTTCGACGACGAGGGCCGCCAGATCACGCCCCCCCGGTCGGTGGACTATGACACCCTGGTGCTGGCCATCGGCAGTGTCACCAACGATTTCGGCACTCCGGGCGCCGCGCAATATGCGGTTCCGCTGGAGACGCCCGAACAGGCCAGCCGCTTCAACCGCCGGATCGTCAACGCCTGCCTGCGCGCCAACGCCCAGGAAGGGCCGGTGCGGCCGGGCCAGTTGCATGTGGCGGTGATCGGGGCTGGTGCGACCGGCACCGAGCTAGCCGCCGAACTGCATCGCACCGTGCGCGCGGTGGTCGCCTATGGCATGGATCGGATCGATCCGGCCCGGGACATCCACATCGTGCTGATCGAAGCGGCCGACCGCATTCTGCCGGCGCTGCCCGAGCGCATTTCCAACGCCACCCAGGATCTGCTGACCTCGCTGGGCGTCGAGGTTCGGGTGCGGGCCAGGGTGGCGGAGGTTCGCGCCGACGGCGTGGTGCTTTCGACTGGCGAGGTGATCCCCTCGGAGCTGGTGGTCTGGTCGGCCGGGGTCAAGGCCCCGGATTTTCTCCAGGGGCTCGACGGGTTGGAGACCAACCGGATCAATCAGCTGGTGGTCGATCCCACCCTCCAGACCACCCGTGATCCGGATGTCTTCGCCATCGGCGACTGCGCCGCCTGCACGCCGCCTGGCGAGACCAGGCCGATCGCACCCCGGGCCCAGGCCGCCCACCAGATGGCCGACCACATGATCCGGCAGATCAATCACAGGCTGAAGGGCCAGCCTCTCGAACCGTTCAAATACCAGGACTTCGGTTCGCTGGTGTCCCTGGGCCGCTACAGCACGGTGGGCAACCTGATGGGTTTCGTGGTCGGTCGAAGCATGTTCATCGAGGGGTTGTTCGCCCGTTTCGTCTACCGCTCACTCTACAAGATGCACGAGGCGGCCCTGCACGGCGGCGGCGCGGTGCTCTGGCGCACGGTGATCAACAGCTTCTCACGCGGCCCGACGCCGAGCGTGAAGCTGCATTGATCCAGGGCGTCTGGCGGCCGAAGTGGGTCGCCAGGCTGGAGCCCCCTCGCCCGCTTCGCGGTCCCCCTCCCCCAGCCATCGGGAGGAGATGGGCGCCTCTCTTCCCCCGCTGGAGGAAGTCCGCCCGAAGGGTGGGATGGGGGCTCCAGCCTGGCGATACGGCTCAACCGCCAACTGCCCGCGGGCTCAACCCCGCGCCGCGCGCCGAGTGGCGATCATGGCCGCCAAGCGGCTGCCGACCGCCGGGTCTTTCCATAACAGGATCGCACAGGCCGCCAGACCGCCGTGCAGCAGCAGCGCGCCCGTGCCCAGATAGGCCATGTCCCAGATCAGGCCCGGCCCCGACGCCATCACCGCCCCGGCGAAGGTATAGCCGACCAGCCATGGCGTTGGCGCCGGCGTGCTCAGGCGCCAGACCACCGCGGCCATCACGCCAACGGCCATGGCCGCCTTGATCGCCGCCATGGCGCGCAGCAATCTGGTCAGGTCGCCGCCCGCGTGTTCCACCGCGTGGGCCGCCGTCCCCCCATCGGTAGCCAGAAACCCGGCCAGCGCGGCCGCCACGAAAGCCAGCGCCACCACGGCCCGGGCGTGGCGCGGGGACAGACAGGCGCCCAAGCCGGCCCGCCCCTCGGCGGCGGCGGTAGCCAGATCGGTTGAAGACATCGCGAGGGTCATGGCCCGCTCCCGCCAAACGAACAACGACTGGCGCAAGGTCTCAGAAAACAGCGGCCCTGGCCAGACCCGGGTGGGCCGACCTATAGGATTCAGGAATGAATCAATCGCTCGATTAACTCCCACTGGAGGTCCTGTTGGATAGCGCCGAAAACCCTAGCCGGGATGTCAGTCGGTTGGGCGCCCTGGCGGGCCGAGCTTTTCTGACCATCGAAGTGGTGGCCTATATCGTTCTGGGATCGATGCTCGCCATCGCAGTGATGGTGGGTGTCTTCGCCGCGGGCGCCACCCTGTGGGGCGCCATCCAAGCCAGCGGCCAGACCGAAATCCTGGTGCTGGCGGTCGATCGGCTGCTGTTCGTGTTGATGGTGGTCGAGGTGATGCATACCGTGCGGGTATCGT
>JANYFU010000617.1 GCA_025359665.1 Caulobacteraceae bacterium | reverse complement strand
CTGGCCATGCTGTCGTTCGACGCCACCATCCGCAGCAACCTGTCGGTCGGCCCGCCCATCGACCTGCTGCGCTACGAGGAAAACAGCTTCTCGATCGCAAATCTGATCACTATCGACGACGGCAACGCCTATTGGGCCGATCTCAAAAAGGGCTATGCGGCCGGCCTGTCGTCGATCGTCGACAGCCTGCCCCCGCCGCCCAAGGCTGGGTGACTTAGCTTGGCGCGGATTTCCCAGGTTCCCCGGGGCGTCTGGGCGCTGGGCTTCGTCTCGATGTTCATGGATATCTCTTCGGAGATGATCCACAGCCTGCTGCCGCTGTTTCTGGTCGGCACGCTGGGGGCCAGCGTCGCTCTGGTCGGTGTCATGGAAGGCGCGGCGGAGGCCACCGCGGCCATCACCAAGATGTTTTCCGGATGGCTGTCGGACCGGCTGGGTCGCCGGAAGCTGCTGGCGGTGATCGGCTATGGCCTGGGCGCCCTGACCAAGCCGGTGTTTCCCTTCGCCATCACCCCGATCGAGGTGTTCGGCGCCCGCTTCGCCGATCGCGTCGGCAAGGGGATTCGTGGCGCTCCACGCGATGCGATGGTCGCCGATTTCACCAGGCCGGAGCTTCGCGGCGTCGCCTTCGGCCTGCGCCAGGGCCTCGACACCATCGGCGCCTTCATCGGGCCGCTGCTCGCGATGGGCCTGATGGTCCTGTTCGCCGACGATATCCGCCGGGTGTTCACCTGGGCCGTGGTTCCGGCCGCGATCGCGGTGGTGCTGCTGCTGTTCGGGGTGAAGGAGCCTCGTGGGGCGGCGGCTATCCAGCCACGCCCGGCGCCGATCCACTGGTTGGAAGTCAGGGATATGGGGCGGCCGTTCTGGACGGTGGTCGCCGTGGGCGTAGTGTTCACCCTGGCGCGGTTCAGCGAGGCCTTTCTGGTGCTGCGCGCCCGCGACGTCGGCCTGCCGCTCGCCCTCGCGCCCGTGATCATGGTGGTGATGAACTTGGTCTATGCGCTGGTCTCGACGCCGGCCGGCAGCCTGTCGGACCGGATCGACCGGCGCTTGCTCCTGGCCGCGGGCCTGGGCGTCCTGGTTCTTGCCGACGGTGTTTTCGCCGCCGTGCCGAGTGTCGTGGGCGCTCTGCTCGGTGTTGCTCTCTGGGGCTTGCACATGGGCCTCACCCAGGGCGTTCTCGCGGCGCTGGTCGCCGATACGGCCCCGGCCTCGCTGCGCGGCACTGCGTTCGGCCTGTTCAACCTGGCCACCGGTGTCGCCCTTCTGGCGGCCAGCACCCTGGCGGGCGTGCTGTGGACCGCCTTTGGCCCCGGCGCGACGTTCGCGGTCGGCGGAGCCTTCGCCGTCCTCGCCCTTGCGACGATGGGGTTTCTTGGCGCAGCATCGCGCCAACACGCCTGAAGGGGCGGGACGTGCGAGTAAATGGGAGAGCGCGATGGATACGATCGGGGCCGACGCGGCGGCGGTGAGCCGCCGGGACATGCTGGCCGGGGCGGGCCTCGTCCTAGCGGCCGGCGCGGCTTCCGCCGTCCAGGCCCAGGCGGCGCCGCCGGCCCCATCGGTCGGCGGACTGGCCGGCGCGAACTCGTCATCCGATGTTTTCGCCATCGCTCAGACAACCTTTGGCAGGGTCCAGGGCATCACCAACGCCGGGATCCGTGAGTTCAAGGGCGTTCCCTACGGCGCGCCCACCAGCGGGAAGAACCGCTACCTACCCCCAAAGAAGCCCACCGCTTGGACCGGTGTGCGCGAGGCCTTCGCCTATGGCCAGATCTCGCCGCAGACCCCGGCGGACCTGCGTTCGGAATATGCCCAGATGATCATGTGGGATCGGCACGTGGGTCCGGGTGGCCTGGGCGAGGACGTCCTCAATCTCAACATCTGGACCCCAGGGGTCGACACGGCCCGGCGCGCGGTGCTGGTGTCGTTTCACGGCGGCGGATGGCAGACCGGCTCGGCCAACGGACCGATGTACGACGGAGCCAATCTGGCCCGTCTGGGCGATGTGGTGGTGGTGACGGTCAACCACCGGCTGGCCGCCAACGGCTATCTTTACCTCGCCGGTTTCCCCGGCGCCCCGGCCGCCTTCGCCGAGGCCGGCGCTTGCGGGGTCCAGGACATGGTCGCCTCGCTGCAATGGGTACGTGACAATATCACCGCCTTCGGTGGCGATCCTGGTCGGGTAATGATCTTCGGCCAGTCGGGTGGCGGCTCCAAGATCTCCACGCTGCTGGCCACGCCCTCGGCGCGAGGCCTGTTCCACCGCGCCGCGATCCAGTCGGGCTCTACCTTGCGCCACCAGACCCCTGAACAGGGCGCCAAGAGCGCCGAACTGTTTTTGGTCGAGTTGAGCTTAGCCAAAAGCCGGGTCGCCGACATCGGCGCCGTGCCCTGGCAGCGACTTCTGGAGGCCCAGATCGCCGCCACCGCCAAGGGCGCGAACTTCTCGCCGGTGATCGGCGGCGCCGTCCTGCCGCATCATCCGTTCGACCCCGCCGCCCCGGCGGAATCGGCCGGCGTGCCGGTGATCATCTCCACCACCCTGGACGACGCGGCCCTTCGGCTGACTAATTTCGACCTCGATGTCGCGGGCCTGCAGGCGGTGATCGCCAAGGCCTCCCCGGATACCGCCGCCCAGGTCACCGACCTCTATCTGCGCGCCAATCCCGGGCATACGCCGTATCTGATTCAGGCCCAGGCACTGACCGACGCCAACGCCCGCAAGAACGCCATCCGCCAGGGCGAGTTGCGCGCGGCTCAGGGGAAGGCGCCGACCTGGATGTATATCTGGGAGTGGGCCACGCCAGCGTTCGACGGCAAGTTCGGGGCCGTGCACGGCCATGATGTCGACGCCTCGTTCCACAACGTCCGCTCACCGATCTGCGGCGCGGGCAGTCTGGCCGGCCGGGTCATGGCCGACCGGTTGGCCGGGGCCTGGATCGCCTTCGCCAAGACCGGAGACCCCAACCACGGCGGCATCCCCCATTGGGCGCCCTATGATCTCGCCCGGCGCGCCACCATGATCTTCGGCGCCGACACCCGGGTCGAGAACGACCCCCGTGCCGAGATGCGCAAGCTCTGGGCCACCTGAAGCCGCTCCAATACTGGGCAACTCCATCGCCCGACGCGCGTTGCCCTGCCAACGATCATTCCGATGTTGACGAGAGGGCATGGCGAAGAGAGTTAAAGTCGCGCGCGAGGGGCGTCTGGCGCTGGTTCATGCAAGCGTCAGTCTGCTGGGCTTCGCACGGACGCGGCGGTGTTGCATGGCTTGATGTGGTCGGGCGCGCCGGCCGCCTGGGCGCGTGTCTGATCATTGTTCTGCGCGATGCAGGTGACGTTCCTGGTCAACGGCCTGCTCGTCTTCCGATGTCTCGACCAGTCCCGCCCGTGGCGTCAGTGGGGCGGCTACATGACGGCAAACGGCATTGGAGACCTATGTAACTATTGGGCCTTCGTGACCCTGATCTCGACACATTGGCCCGTGGTTTCGACGCCACTGTTCGGGATCGCCGCCGGATCGCTGGCGGGATGGATGATCAACTATCTGAGCACCCGATTTCTGGTCTTCCGCAAACCAGAGGCGGTCGCCATCAGCCCCTGCGAGAGCGTTGGCCTGGATCGAGGTGGCCGGTCACTACCTTGATGGTGATGGGGTCGCCGCTGGGAGCCTTGGCGGCCCAGGCCTGACCCATCCCGGCGGTGGGGATCGGCGTGCAGAAGCTGAACGGGACGGGCATGGGCCTGACTTGTTTCAGGCAAAGTCGTTGGCCCTTCACGCGCCAATGACCGCGTGACGGATCGTGACGCCGCCCCTCGCCGGTGTAGGACCCGTCGGGAGCCAGCCACAGTTCCTCGGTGCGGTCGTCGGCTTAGGTCAAGACGATGGTGTTGCCGAACGCGGCTTCGACCGAAAGGCGCCTGGAGGCCTTATGGTCCTTTGCGTGCAGGGGGCCGGCGATGGCGGTG
>JANYFU010000611.1 GCA_025359665.1 Caulobacteraceae bacterium | reverse complement strand
CGGCCTGGGGGGATGGCGCCGCACCGCGCATGGCGATCAGTTGTCGCGCCAATCGCGCGGTCACCGAGCCGTCCATGGTTTCTCTCCCGATTTAGCGGAGACCCTAAGGCCGTCCGGATGGCCAGGCTAGACCATCGCGCGGACCGGTCGCGGGACGGGTGCGTTGATCACGGATGTAATGGGTCGGGCGGCCGGCTTACGCCACCGCGCCCGATTGGCTACGCCTTTGCCCAGATAGACTGTCCCGGGAGGTGAGCCGATGACGACCGACAAGGCCTGGAATTCCGAGGTCCTCGCGGCGTCGTGCGCTGCGGACGGTGAGTTCCGGATCGCGGCGCGGTTCTGGACCGGCGGCCTGCGCCTTGAGATGGACGGTCGGACCGTGGCGATCACCCTGGCCGGCGGCGTCCCGTCGGCGGGCGATCCCGGGGCCGACGCGCCCGGCGTAATCACCCTGACGGCCGAGCATGAGGTCTGGTCCCAACTGCTCGCCGCGCGCCCGCCCCGGTTCTACAACGACACCTTCAACCTGATGATGTCGGGCAAGGTCGCCTTGAGGGCCGACCCGGTGCTACACGCCCAATACTACCCGGCCGTGATGCGGGCCTTGGAGCTTCTACGTCCGGCCGACCCGGGCGTCGCCACGGCGCCCAAGTCCGCGATCCGGCCTGGAACGTTCGACAGTCCCGTCGGCCGCTATGTCCATATCGATGTCGAGGGGCAGGATTACCGGGTGTATTTCGAGGAGGCCGGGTCGGGCATCCCCGTGCTGATGCAGCACACCGCCGGCTGCCACGGCTCGCAATGGCGTCACCTGTTCGAGTGCAAGGCGATCACTGATCATTTCCGCCTGATCGCCTATGACCTGCCGTTCCATGGCAAATCGCTGGCGCCGGTCGGGCCGAAGTGGTGGGCGGAGGAGTACAAGCTGACCGCCAGCTTCCTGCGGTCCGTGCCCGTAACCCTGGCCGATGTCCTGGGCCTGGAGCGGCCCGTATTCATGGGTTGCTCCGTAGGCGGATTACTGGCGTTGGACCTGGCGCTGCACCACCCAGAGGTGTTCCGGGCGGTGATCTCGCTGGAAGGCGCGCTCAATATAGAGGGTGACCTCGATAGCCTGAGTACTCTGTGGCACCCTCAGGTCAGCAATGAATACAAGGCGCGGGCTATGGACGCCCTGATGAGCCCGACCTCTCCGGAGGCGTTTCGGAAGGAGACCAGCCAAGTATATGCAGCAGGCTGGCCACCGGCCTTCCTCGGCGATCTCTACTACTATCTAGCCGACTACGACCTGCGCCAGACGGCCGGCGGGATCGACACTGGCAAGGTGGCGGTTCACATCTTGTCGGGCGAATATGACGCCAGCGGCACGATAGAGCACGGCCTGGCGGCGCACGCGGTGATCGCCGGCTCGACCTGGACCGGCATGAACGGTGTCGGTCACTTTCCGATGTCGGAAAACCCCGAGGCGTTCCTGGGCTATCTGCTGCCCGTCCTTGAACAGATCAAATCGCAGCCCGGAGTCTGAGGCCATGACCAGCGTAGCGCAAGCGGGGTCGCCCTATCTGACCAACGAGCGGTTGATGATGCAGGATCTGGCGCGCAGCTTCACGCGCGAGGAGGTCACGCCGACCGCCAACCGCCTCGACCCCGAGAAGGGCGACATCCCGGCCGGCCTGCTCGCCAAGATGGGCGAGCTGGGGTTTTTCGGCATCCTGATCCCGGAGGAATACGGCGGCCTGGGCCTGGGCGCATTCGAATACTGCCTGGTCGCCGAGGAGCTGGCGCGCGGCTGGATGAGCGTCGCCAGCATCATCGCCCGCGGCAACGGTTTCTATCGCTCGATCCCCGGGGTCGGCGAAGCGCGCCGTGCCAAGATCGCCGCCATGGCTCAGGGCCGCTATCTGGGCGCCGCGGCGCTGTCGGAGCCGCAGACCGGGTCGGATCTCTCCAGCGTCGCCTGCCGGGCCCGGCGCGAGGGCGACGACTGGGTGATCACCGGCAACAAATACTGGTGCACCTTCGCCGACGGCGCCGATTTCATCAGCGTGCTGTGCCGGATCGACGACCCCGCCGCGCCGGAGGGCCGGGCCGGCACGGTCAGTGTGTCGGTGGAAAAGCCCAAGGGAGAGCTGCCGAACGGGGTCACCGGCTCACCGATCCCCAAGATCGGCTATTTTGGCTGGAAGACCTGGGAGCTGCGCTTCGAGGGGACCCGCGCGCCCGTGGCGCCGGAAACCGACCGCGCCGTCGGCCGGGCGTTCCAGGCCACGGCCGCCTCGCTGGGCCTAGCCCGGGCGCACACCGCCGCCCGCTCGATCGGCTTGGCGCAGGCGGCGCTGAACCACGCCTCCGACTATGCGCGGGAGCGGGTGCAGTTCGGCCGGCCGATCAGCGATTTCCAGGCCATCCGCTTCAAGATCGCCACCATGGCCACCGAAATCGAGGCCGCGCGGCAGCTGATGTACCACACCTGCGCGCTGCTTGACGCCGGCCAGGCGGCGACCAAGGAGACCTCAATGGTCAAGTATTTCGCCTCGGAGATGGCCGAGCGGGTGACCAGCGAGGCGCTGCAGATCCTCGGCGGCGCCGGCTACACGACCCTTCACCCGATCGAACGCTACTGGCGCGACGCCCGGCTGACCAAGATCTTCGAAGGCACCTCGGAGATCCAGCAGCGGATCATATCGGATCAACTGCTCGGCAAACCGACGCGGAATTGAGGGAGGGGAAGTAGTCCATCACTGTCATTGTGGGCGGGTACGTTTTTCGTCGTCGTCGTGGGGTTTCGCCGTCTTCTTGGTCGGTAGTTTCAATTCGACCGTAGCATCCGGTTCATCTGGAGCACGGTGCTCGGTCAGTTTGATAGGTGCGATTTGCGAAGCCAGCAGTGGCGCCTTCCAGGGGTTCATGCCGATGCAATAGCCGGTGAGGTCGCCGCAAGCGCGCACCTCCCCGGTCGCGCTATTTTGAACGACGATGATCACCTGATCGTCCACTGCTCGCGAGGCTTGCGGGTCTTTGACCGGCTGGTTGGCTATCAGCTTTGTCCACTGCCGGCTTGGGCCGTAGATGCCGACGCCGCTATATTTGCCGTGGCCGCTTGTCTGGTCGGGGCTTTGTACGGATTGGCTGCAGCCACACAAACCCAATGCGGCGATCACGAGCGCAGCGGACACGTTGAGATGCATCAGCCAGTCCCCCTATGGCCGAATGATCACGGCTTCGTGATCGCGTCCCTCCTGCTTGAGCTATGCAAGTCGTCGCCGCTTTTTGTGCCGTCCAACTGCTGCCGACGTCCCCGGGTTTCTACCCCAAAGCCCGAGGGGCCGCGAATGTCGGCAAACCGGGACGCAAATGAATTTTCCGCAGATTCTTAGGCCAGAAATCGTTATGCGCCCCTACTTCCGCGATTTAGCTGTGTTTCCGCCCGCGCGGCTGATCATCTCCGATCAGGAAGCTGGCGATCACGGAGCGACCGCCTCGGCCTTGAACGGGGCGACGTCGATTAGCGACGCCCGTTCGCGCGCCTGGGCGATGTCATAGCTGTTCTGCATTCGCATCAGCGTGTCCATCGAGACGCCGAACGCCTTCTCGATCCGCACAGCCATCTCGGGCGACAGATGCGCGCGCTCGTTGAGGAAGGTCGATAGCGTCGCCCGGGTCACGCCCAGCGCCGCCGCGGCGCGCGTAACCGACAGGCCCAGCGGATCGATGATCTCATGCCGGACGAACCCGCCGGGGTGGGCGGGCCGCTTCAGGCGAAGCCCATTGGTCGCGTTCATGGCCACCTCCTAGTGGTAGTCTTCATAGTTCAGGTCGATGATCTCGATCTCTTCCTGGTCGATCCGAAACGTCATCCGCCAGTTCTTGGTGACGAACAGGCTCCAGACACCCTTGCGGTCGCCCGTGAGCTG
>JANYFU010000600.1 GCA_025359665.1 Caulobacteraceae bacterium | reverse complement strand
GTCAGATTGATGCGCCCGATGCTTTCGCCGGTGGATTTGCGCAGGTTGAACAGATCTGAAACATCGTCCCCCGTGCGCGCTGAGGTCGCGGCGTCGCTCAGGAAGGTGTCGGTGTTCACCTGCCGGCCCAGACGTTGCAAGGCGATCGTCTCGAGCTTCAGCATCGGCCCGAATGCGCGCTCATAGCGAAGGCCAAGCTCACCACTGTTCTGGACCTGGGTGTTCCGGTCGGTTTCAAGGCCGGGCCGGGGGACCAGGGCGTCGGCCTGCACGCCGGTATAGGGTTCATGGTCCAGAGACAGGTTGAGGCGTAGCTTGCCGCCGAACACGGGGGTCTCGACCGCGCCGGTGGCCTTGTATTGCTGATCAGCGCCACGCGAGGCCTCTTTGGCGAGGAAGATCGGCCCACCATCGAGGCCGGCGCGCATCCAGGAGCCGACACCCAGGCCAGAATCCAGAAACTTCGCGGCCCGGAACGAGCCCTCCACGGCGGTGTCGCCAAACCGCTGCTCCCCCTGCAACAGCAGGTTTCCGCTCAATATGCCGTCAAGACCGCGGGTGCCGGAGACCGAGACCGTGACCTTCCCTCCGGCGTCCCGCCGGCGAATTATATTGGCCAGCACGGTCTTGCCCTGCATGTCGATACCCGGAGCGCCGCCCAGGATCACCTCGACGCGCAGTACCGATGAAGCCGGGATCCGACGCAGGACGTCTTCGAGATTGTCATCCTTCGACGCCGGGCGGGCGCCATCCACCAGCACATTGCCCGCGGCGCCGGTGAACCCCCGCGCGCCACCACCCCGGTCAAAGGTGAACCCGGGAAGGTGGCCCAGCATGTCCAAGGCCGATGTCGGCTGCGAGGCGCTGAAGAAATCCGCCGGATAGCTGACCACATGGACCGCCGCGCCCGCCACGGGCGCCGGTGTTGCGGCGGCGACCACAGCCAAGACCATCACGGAACTCAAGCGGCGCGCCCCTTTTTACTGCAGCATGGTAGCAAGGCACGTGGTGCGCCACAGGTTAATTCGGCGTAATGGGTGGAGCCGCCTTGACCACCAGTTTCCAGGCCCGCTCGTCCCGGAACCAGTCCCGCGCCACGGCCTGGATGTCGGCGGCGGTGAGGGCTTCATAGTCGGGGAAGGTGGTGCGGATCAGGGCCAGGCGGCGGGGCTCCGACAGGGCGCCGGTGAGGTTGGCGATCCAGTATTCGTTGGTCTGCTGAGACTTCTTCAGGGAGGCGACATGCGGGTTGCGCGCGCGTTCGAGTTCGTCGGCGGTGACGCCTTTCTGGCCCATGCCCCGGGCGATGTCCGAGACCGTGTCGAAGAAACCGGGGATCAGCGGCGGCGGCATTTCGACCAGGTTGAGTGTGTAGCCATAACCTGGGAACGCCTGGGAGAGATTGACCTGCGTCTCGGGACTGTAAGTGGCGCCCTGGGCCACGCGGACTTTGTCGAGCAGGCGGTCGCCGAGGATGTCACCGGCCAGCATCAGGGCGCGGGCGCGTTTCATGTCGGCGAAGAAATCGGGGGCCGGCCACGCCACTACGGCGATCGCCTGATCGGGGCGGCCGGTGTCGACGCGGATGATCGGGGCCGGCGTGGGATCGGGGAAGCGGACCTGGAGCGCGGCGGAGGGCGGTGGTGGTTGGGGCGGACGGGCCGGCAGCGCGCCGAAGGTGGCGGCGGCAAAGGCGATGGCGCGGTCGACGGTGACGTCGCCGATGATGGTGACATCCACCCGGCCGGTGGCCAGCGGTCCGGCCAGCAAGGCTTTAAGGTCCTCGGGTTTCGCCGCCTCAAGGGCCGCCCTTGAGGGGAACGCGAAGCGCGGGTCATCGCGGGTCAGCAGGCCGCCGGCGTCGCGGCCGAATACGCCATCGGGGGTGGCCTCCATCTGCGGCAATGCGGCGAGCAGGCCCGAACGGGCGCGCTCGAAGGCCTCGGGCCGAAAGCCGGGGTCGGCCAGATAGGCGGCGATCACCTGGAGCTGGGTGGCCAGGTCGTCCGGCCGCGTGGCGCCCTTGAACTCGAAGGCCTTGTTGCCGATCGAGAAGCCGACGCTCTGCACCTTGCCAGCCAGAGCCCGCTCGCTATCCTCGAAGCTGAGCTT
>JANYFU010000576.1 GCA_025359665.1 Caulobacteraceae bacterium | reverse complement strand
CGCGGCGATGCCGAACGCATCGCCGCCGGCCTGGGCGGGTCCGGCGATGGTCAGCTGCTTGGGTTGGTTGTCGGCTTTCGGCTGATCCTCGGGCTTGGGGGCCTCCATCTTGTCAGGCTGTGGCGGCGGTTCCTTGGTCGGCGGAGGCGGTGGTGGTTGTGGCTTCTCAGCCAGAATATCGCCGGAGTCACCCTGCCCTCGGCGCTGCCCACGCCCACCGTCAACCTGTTGCCTCCGCCCCCGCCACAACCACCACCGCCGCCGCCGACCAAGGAGCCGCCTCCCCAGCCTGACAAGATGGAAGCTCCCAAGCCCGAGGATCAGCCGAAAGCCGACAACCAACCCAAGCAGCTGACCATCGCCGGACCCGCCCAGGCCGGCGGCGATGCGTTCGGCATCGGCGCGGGCAAGGGTGGCGGCTCGGCGGTGATCGGCGGAAGCGGCGAGGGCGCGGGGGTCGGCGGCGGTGATTTCGCCGGAGCCAACTATCGGCGCTTCCTGAGATCGGAAATCCAGCAGGCGTTGCAGTCCAACAACCGGATATCCCGGTTGTTCTCCACCGCCGTGGTGGCGATCTGGATCGATTCAGACGGACGCGTGCGGCGGTCGAAAATCCACCGCACCACCGGCGACCAGAAGGTCGACGCCGACATCATCGCCGCCCTGCGAGAAATGCCCCCACTGAAAGACCCGCCGCCAGCCCGTTTTCCGTCTCCCACCGAAGTCCAGATCAAGGGGACCCGACGCGGATGACCAAAGCCAATCCGATCAGACCCACACCGACCAGTCCCGACCGCGCCAACGCGGCGGCGAAAGGATGCAACACCATGAACCCGAGCATGCTGGCCGCCCTGGGCCTCGCCCTGGTCGCCGGCCCAGCCCTGGCCCAATCGGAGACGATCGCCACGGCGTCACCCACGCCACCGCCCGCCGCTGGCGCGGCGTCGCCGCCACCATCGGAGAGCATGGTGATCAACCTGATCCGCCTGCTGGTAAAACAGGGGGTGATCACCCAGGACGCGGCCGACGCCCTGCGCCAGCAGGCCGAGGACGAGGCGCAGCAGGCCCGGGCCGCCGCCGGAGCCCCATCCCTGACCGCCGTCGCCCCCGCGCCCGACGGGGTGATCCGGGTTCCCTATGTGCCGCAGGTGGTGCGCAACCAGATCAAGGAAGATATCAAGAAGGACGTGATGGCCCAGGCCCAGGCCGAAGGCTGGGCCAGCCCGGGCGCCTTCCCCGACTGGATCAGCCGCATCCAGTGGTTCGGCGACTTCCGTTTCCGCGATCAGTTCAACTTCTATTCGAACAACAACATCTCACCCTACATCGACTACGCCACGTTCAACGCCAACGGCCCGATCGACATCAACGCCAACACCAATCCCAACGGGTTGCCGTTCCTGGATACGCGGCAGAACCGCATCAATCAGCTCAGCCTGCGCGCCAGGTTCGGCATGAACGTGAAGGTGTTCGACGGGGTGGCGGCGACGGTGCGGCTGGCCACCGGCTCGGACAACAGCCCGGTCTCCACCACCCAGCTTCTGGGCGGCGGCCTGGGCAAGAAGAACATCTGGCTCGACCAAGCCTACATCACCCTGACCCCTACCTATTGGTCGACGGTCAGCCTTGGCCGCACGCCGAATCTGTTCATGCACACCGATCTGGTGTTCGACGACAATCTCAATTTCGACGGCGTCACCGCGACGGCGACCCGGCAGATCGGCGACCAGGGCCTGAAGCTGTTCGGCACGGCGGGGGCGTTCCCGCTGGACTATGTGTCCAGCAACTTCCCCACCAACAACGGGGTCAAGGCGCCGGACAGCACCAAGTGGCTCTATGCGATCCAGATCGGCGCCCAGTTCCAGCCCGACGCCCTGTCGTGGTCGGCCAAGGGCGCGGTGTCGTTCTACGATTATCAGAACATCAGGGGTCGGCTGTCCGCCCCCTGCGACACCTTCGACAACATTAAGCAGTGCTCGACCGATTCAAGCCGCCCGAGCTTCATGCAGAAGGGCAATACGCTCTTCCTGATTCGCGACATCACGCCCAATCCGGGCAGCCCGCTCAACTATGCCCGGCCTCAGTTCGTCGGTCTCAGTTACGACTATCGGCTGATCGACGTGACCGGCGAGGTGGAGATCCCGCTGTTCGGGCCGACCCGCGGTCAGCTTCAGGCCGACTATGTGCGAAACTTGGCCTATAGTCCCACCAACGTGCTCGCCAACGCGCTTACCCCGCCCATTACCAACTTCGACATATCGCCGGACGGCTCTGTCGGCGCCTATCGCAGCGGCCCGAACGGCTGGATGATCAAGGCGACGGTGGGCTATCCGCGACCGGTCGCCAAGGGCGAGTGGAACCTCGCGGCGGGCTACAAATATATCGAGCCCGACGCGGTGCTGGACGCCTTCAATGACCATGATTTCCACCTGGGCGGAACCAACGCCAAGGGCTATTTCCTGTCGGCCAACTACTACTTCGCCAACAACACCTGGCTGAGCGGCCGCTGGCTGAGCGCGACCGAGGTTTTCGGCCCTCCGTTGGCCATCGACGTCCTACAGCTCGAACTCAACACGAAGTTCTGATCATGACCCGCAAACCCATCATGGCGAGCGTGCTGGTCGGCCTGGTCCTGCTGGGCGGCGCGGCCCGCGCGGCCGACACAGAGGCCGACCAGCTGCGCGAGCAACTGCGAGCCACGGTGCTGCAGCTGCGCCAGCTTCAGGACGAACGGGCCACGGCGCCGCCACCCGCGGCTGCCGCTCCATCCGTGGATGTCAGCAAGAAGCTGGCCGCCGCCCGGGCCCAGCTGCGCGCCGCGCGCGTCGCCGCCGGCAAGGCGGCCCAGCTCCAGGTGGCGGCGGACAAGGCCCAGGCGGACAACACCGCCCTGACCCAAGCCATGGCCGCCAACACCGCTGAGCTGGAGAAATACAAGGCCGGGTTCGCCCAGTCCGAAGAGGCGGGGCGCGCCCTGACGGCCGAACGCGACAACCTCAAGGCGCGGCTGGGCCGGATGACCAACGTCGCCACCGCCTGCCAGGCCAAGAACGACCGCCTGACTAAATTCGCGGAGTCCATGCTCTCGGCAAATCACGACCTCGCGACCCAGCTGTCGCCGAAGGACCGCCCGTCGTTCCTCGAACCGATGTTCGGCCTACGGACCGTGGAGCTCCAGAATATCGCCCAGGAGCACGAGGACACGGTGCGGGACAATCATTGCGATCCCAGACTTGACGCCGCGTCCCCGACCAAACCGGCTGGTTAGCAACACCGTCCGCGTTTTTGGACGATTTGTATGAGGTTTTGATCATGACCAAGCCACGATCAACGCAGGCTTCAACCCTTCCCCGCCGTCGCGCGACCCTGCTCTGGGGCGCCAGCGCCGCCACCTTGATCACAGCTGTCGGCGCTCCCGCGGTCAGGGCTCAAAGCATCGGCGCGCTGATGGCGGCGACCCATCAGGCGACGGTGCTGACCACCACCGTCACCAGTCCCGTCACCGCCACGCCGAGCTCGTCGACCGCCATGGCCGCGGCCGCGGCCCGAGCCCTGCGCGCCCAGACACAGATCAACCAGACGGTGTCGCTGGCCCAACAGGCGCAGAGCGCGGCGCGCGCCGCCGCCGCGGCCGTGGCCTCCATCACGCCCAACGGCATCGGGCTTGGCGCCCTTCAGGCGGTGAGCCATCCCGTTCTCGCCGCTTCGGACCCTACCGGGCTCAATACCTGGCAAGGCGCCGAGGCGCCGGTCGCCGATGCGATCAACACCCAGGTCAAGGTCGTCCAAACCGCCCCCCGCGCCCTGCTTTCATGGACGAGCTTCAACGTCGGACAGCAGACCACCCTGACCTTCCAGCAGCAGAAGAACGGCGTGGATCAGGCCGGCTGGACCGTGCTCAACCGTGTGGTCGGCCAACTCAACCCGATGACGGGACTGCGAGACCAGGTCGGCTCGCCCAGCCAGATCCTGGGATCCATCAAGGCGCCGGGGACCGTCCTGGTGATCGACCAGAACGGCATCATCTTTGGCGGCGGCTCCCAAATCAACGTCGGGTCGCTGATCGCCACCAGCCTCGAAATCGGCCACGCCCAGGAATTCGTGACGCAATCCACCCAGGCGACGCTCAATATTGCTCAGCGGAACAGCGAATTCCTGAACTTCGGGCTGCTCGGCTACGCCCAACAGCAGGCCAACGCCAGCACCCTGGCCATCGACGCCTTCTCCACCCAGGAACCCCAGATCTTCACCAACGACCCCCTGACCGAGGGTACGGTGCGGGTCGCCGCCGGGGCCAGCCTGAACAGCGCCGATGGCGGATATTTGATGCTGCTGGCGCCCAGCGTGGTCAACGCCGGACAGCTCACTTCGGCGGACGGCGAGGTCGCGCTGCAGTCCGGACGCCACATCCAGTTGACCGCCTCGGCGGGCGACGCCAACAGCATCGATCCCGACGTCCGCGGCCTGGTGGTGAAAAGCGCCGTGGTTTCAGGCGCGGACACGCCCAACAGCGTCGTCAACGAGGCCGACGCCATTATTCAGGCGCCGCGCGGCTATGTTTCGCTGGGCTCGGCCGGCGCCACCGGCTCGGTGACGGACGCCGGGGTCATCACCTCGACCACCAGCGTTTCGCGGAACGGTTATGTCAACCTTTCCGGCCCGGCCATAACCCTGGTTGCCGGGGCGGTGATTTCGATCGGCGCCGACACCGGCGTCGACACCATACCCCAGGACCCGGTCTCGCTTGCCGCCTTCAAGACCTCGAGGGTCAGGATCGGCGACACCGGTTCGGTGATAGATATCGGCCAGAACAGCCTGATCTACGCTCCCTCGGCCAATATCGAGATCGGCGCCGATCCGGGCGCCGCCTTTTTCCAGGAACCCACCAACGCGCTGACCGGCGTAACCATCGAGGCGGGTGCGACCATCGACGCCGCGGGCCTCACCGACGTGATCATTCCGGCCTCGCGCAATGCGCTGAAGATCGATCCAGTCAAGGGCAACGAGCTGGCCAACGCTCCAGCCTTTCGCAACGGCTTTCTCAATGGCTCGACCGTCTATCTCGATCCGAGGCTATCCGGGGTCACCGCCAACGGGGTGGCCTGGGTGGGGTCGCCGCTGATCTCCGCCGCCGCCTTTGCCCAGCAGGTCGGCGTTTCGGCCGCCGAACTCCTGACCAAGGGCGGCGCCGTCACCCTGGGGACCGCCGCCTATGCGCCACCGGCAGCGGGCGCCCCCGCGACACCGATCCCGGCGGTGGTGGTCAAGCCCGGCGCAGCGATCGACATCGGCGGCGGTTGGAAGACCTTCCAGGCCGGCCCCGTCCAGGAGAGCTATCTGGTCGACGCCAGCGGCCAGGTGATCCCGATTTCCCAGGCCAATCCCGACGTTACATCCTATGTCGCGGTCTACCAGGGCTATGTCGCCGCCCAGCCCCGGTGGGGCATCAGCCGCGACTACATCGACCCGCTGCTCACCGGCTCGCGCTATGCGGGTCAGTATTCCGAGGGAGCCGACGCCGGCAGCCTGACCATCAAAAGCTCGGCCGCGGTGCTGGATGGGACCCTGTTCGCCGCGGCCTACGCCGGACCCGAACAGATCGTAGGCGCCGCGCCCGGGACCGCGTCGGGTTCGGTCTTCGGAGATCTGCGACATCTGCAGGCGACGCCATCGCAGCTTCCGTCCGGCGGCTATCTCGACATCCAGGCCCAGGGGGTCAACGACACCGGGGCGCCGGTGGGCGGCGGCGACATCCGTATCGTCCCTTCTTCCGCCTATGTCCTGTCCACCGGCTCGACACCGCCAGCGGAACGGCTGAACACGATTTCCCTCGACGCCGACGCCTTGGCGGCGGCCGGGTTGAGCCAGCTGACGGTCCAGACTAGCGGCGCCGTCGAGGTAGCGGCCGGCGCGGCGATCGATCTGGCGGCTGGAGGCGTGTTCAAGGCGCTTGCGGGCGGGCCGATCACCGTGGAGGGAACGATCACCACCGCCTCGGGCGCGATCAGCCTGACCACCGCCAATCTCGGCGGCTCGGTGTTCGCGCCGCAGGTAATTCAGCCGGGCGCTTTCGATATCGTGATCAGCGGCGAGCTGAACGTCGCCGGCCGATGGGCCAACGACTTCAACGCCGGCGCCGGTCAGATCGTCGGCTCGGCCTACCTGAACGGCGGCCAGATCACCCTGTCCGCCGCGCCGCGCGTCTACGCCGGCGGAAGCTCGGCGGCCTATGCCGACCCCAAGACCGGCGCGGCCAATACGCTGGTGGACAGCAGCGGCAGCCTGCTCATCAACACCGGGGCGCTCCTCGACGTATCGGGCGGGGGCTATGTAAGCGCCACGGGTGGCCTCACGCTTACCGCCAAGGGTGGAAATCTGAGCCTCTACGATGACACCAGCTACTTCCAGTTCGACAACTTCACCGCCTCGCCCATCCCCGGCGGCCTATCGGGCTTCCGGGTCGTCGGCTCCCTGGGCGTGGTCAGCGTCAATCCCGACCGCATCAACGCCCACGTGTCCATAGCCGATGGATCGATACGGGCGCAGGGGTTCGGCGGCGGCGGAACCTTCAGCCTGACGGCGCCAAGCTTCGCTTTGGGCGCCACTTCGGTCACGGCCCTGGGCGGGGGCGCCACGCTGCCGCTGGATTTCTTCTCCAAGACCGGCTTCGCCGCCTACAAGATCACCTCCTACGGAACCAACCTTTCGGCCAACACCTTCGACAACGGCCTTGGTGGAACTAATGCGGTGCTGGCCACCCAGACGGTAACCGTGGGCGTTGGCCAGACTCTGTCCCTGACCCAGTCGGTGTTCTCGCCCCTGGTCACCGTCGACCAGATCACCGCCCTGCGGGGCCTGGGAACGGGCTCCAGTCTCTACACCGTTCTTACCCCCACCATCCCTCGGGACGCCTGGGACCTCAAGCCGCTGTCCCTCACGCTTGGCGGGCTACTCGAACTCCATGTGGCGGCGGGCGGCCAGGTGACCGGATCGGCGGGCGCCAGCCTCGCGGTCAGCCAGCTTTGGAACGAAGGGACGATCCGCCTGCCAGGCGGGACGCTCACGCAAACGGAAGTCCTGCCGTCGTACTACACCTCCGGCAAGGCGCTGGGGGTTCACAGCCTGTCCGAAGTAACCGAGGCCCAGGCGACCGGCGCCCCGATCTATCTCCTGGGCGATCTCACCGCCGGAGAAGGCGTTCGCCTCGCCGCCGGCGGCGTCACCGACCTGTCCGGCGTGGCGATCGTCAATCCACGCGCGGCGCCCACGGGCAATGTCGTGCTGGCGAACTTCACGGATGGCAAGGTGATCGACGGCGGATCGTTGATCTCGACCAACGCCTTCATGAACGCCGGCTCCCTGTTTCACGACCCTGGATCGATCGACAGCCGCCTGAACAACACCGTCGCAGGGACGCCCCAAACCCTGAACGCCCAACCGGGTTCCGTGATCGACTTGAAAGGCGCCGAGGCGACCCTCGACCGCCCCGTCGCGCCGGTGGCCCCGCTGGGGGTTGGCGCCAACGTCAGCTATGCGCCGACGGCGGTCTGGAGCAACGGCGGCGCCCTGACCTTGAATTCCGGCGGCTTTGTGAACGGGGCTTCGATCGACGCCCACGGCGGCGATCCGCTGGCTCTGGGTGGAACCCTCACCCTGCTCAACCCGGTCCTCTATCAGAGCGACCCGGTCACACCGACCCTGGACGCGCTCTCGGCGCAGGGCGTCTCCAACGCCGGCTTCGCCGCCTTCGTCGCCCTGGGACAGCTCACCTCGGTCGGAGACGTGACCCTGAAGCTGCCTCGCGCGGTTTTCGTCGAGTCGCCCGCCCTGCCCAGCCCGACGGCGACCGCCGACGCCTACTCGCCCGTGATCGGTTCAGGGGGAGCCCTGGAAATCGACGCCCCCTACATCGGCCTCGTCGGAGCGTTCCAGGCCGTATCCAACCCCGATCCGCGGGGCGTTGGAACCATGGACACCAGCCATTCAGTCCTGCTGAAGGCAGACGCCATCGATGTCACCGGCGCGGCGGTTTTCGACCCCTCGGCGGGCGATGTCACGCTTTCGACCACCGGTGATCTTCGGCTTATCGGGGTCGCGCCGATTCCCGATCCCCTGACGGGGCTCGCGGCCGCCACCCTTCGGGGCCAGCTGGCGGTCAGCCACAACCTGACCCTTCGGGCCGCGCAGGTCTATCCCACGACCGGAAGCACCTTCGCCGTCACTTCGGCCAGCTCCAAAGGCGCCATCATGATCCAGAGCGCCGGCGGCGCGGCCCCGGCGCCGCCCTATTCCGCCGGCGGGTCGCTGCTGATCCAGGCCGCCACCATCGAGCAGGCGGGCGTGGTGCGCGCGCCGCTGGGATCATTGACCTTGGGCGCCGACACGGCGACCGCTTTCGCGCCGGCGACCACATCGCTTGTCCTCGACGCGGGCGGGGTGACCTCGGTTTCCGCAGACGGTCTCATCATCCCCTATGGAACCACTACCGACCAGAAGGAATGGTTCTTCACCCCGACGGACGCCGACCCGCTCACGGCGCCGCCGGCTGGCGTTCTGCGGCTGGCCGGCCAGTCGGTCTCGGTTCAGACGGGCGCCACGGTGGACCTGAAGGGCGGCGGCGATGTCTATGCCTACGAATTCATTTCAGGCACCGGCGGCACACGGGATGTTCTGAACCGCACCAACGCCGATCCCTTCTCCACCACCAACGCGCTTCAGTATCCGGACGGCCGCCAAGTCTACGCGATCGTACCGGGGCTTTCCGACGCCGCGGTCGCCCCCCTCGATCCGGTCTATTCGTCCGACTACGCGGCGCTCTACGGCCCTACCGGGGTCGGCCAGAGAGTCTATCTGAACGCCGTGCCGGGCAAACTGGCGGCTGGCTGGTACACGCTGTTGCCAGCCAAATACGCCCTCCTGCCCGGAGGCATGCGTATCGTGCAGGACACCGGCGCCTCCGTCCCCCCGCCGGTCGCCGGCGCGGTCCAATCCGACGGCACGCTCGTCACCTCCGGTTATTTCGGGGTGGCGGGTCTGGATGCTCGGAGCGCCGGACTCAGCGTCTTCGATGTTCAGTCGCAAGCGGTGTTCGGCGCCGAGTCGCGCATCGCCCAGACCTTTGGCGCCGCGACCTTCGCCGCCCTGGCCGCCAAGAACAACGCCCTGGTTCCCCAGCTTCCGATCGACGCCGGCCGCCTGATCCTCGACCCGGTCTCGGCGCTCGACCTCGCGGGCGCGTTCCAGACCACCCCCGCCGCGGGCGGTCGCGGCTCGGAAGTCGATGTCGGCGGTGACGCGCTCTACATCTACCGGGCGGGGACGACACCGGCTCCGTCAGCCGCGACACTGGCCGCCGCCGATGGTCCGCTGATCGAGCTGACCGACACGAGCCTCGACAACCTCGGGTCATCGAGCCTGTTGCTCGGCGGAGTGCGCACCGACAATGCCGATGGGACCACCAATCTGCTGGTGTCGACCCACGCCCTGACCGTGGCCGGCGGGTCGAGCCTGGCCGGGCCAGAAATCATCCTGGCCACCGGATCGTCAACCCAGGCGGATGGAACCTTCGCCAAGGCTGGATTGACGATCGCCGACACCGCCTCGATCACGGCCCAGGGCTCGCTGACCAACGCCGCGACGGGCGCCTATGTGATCGATGGCCAGGTCACCAGCGTGGATTCCCAGGGCGCTACCGTGACCACCCAGGTGCAAAGCGCCCTGGGCGGTTTCGCCCGCGTGTCGGTCGGCCCCCAGCGCCTGGTCACCCGGATCAATCTCGATCCGAGCCTCAATCCCGGCGCCCAGGCCGGTTCGATCACCGTTGGCCAGGCGACCTTGAGCGGTTCGTCCATCGCGCTTCAGACGTCCGGCGCCCTGGCCATATCGGATTCGGTGGTTCTCAACGCATCGGCCCTCTCCCTGGGCGCCGGGCAGATCGCCTTTGGAACGACCAACCCCGACCCCACGGGCTCGGCCCTGCTCATCACCCCAAAGCTCCAGGCCACCATCGCCAAGGCCCAGAGCCTTCTGCTGCGGAGCGGCGGCCGGCTGCTGTTGGCCAGCGGCGCCTACAGCTTCGGCGATCTTGGCCTCGATACGCCCGGCCTGGCTGAAACGACGACCGGCGGTGTCACGCTCAACACCGCCAAGTTGAGCCTCTCCAACAGCGCGGCGGCCCAGGCGACCTGCGTGACGACATTCAATTTCACCTGCTCCAGCGACAGCCTGATCGTGAACGCCAGCCAGATTGTCTTCGGGTCGGGCTCCATGACGACCTACGGATTCGGCGGCTCGGTGACCTTGAACGCCGCCAATGGCGTGTTCGTCGACGGCGCGGCCAGCTTCGACGCCGGATCCAAGATTCTGGCCCTCAATACGCCGTTCCTCGGCGATCGCGGCGCCGGGACGCCGGGCGCGACCGCGCCAAGTCTGACCCTGGCCTCCAACACCAGGAGCTCTCGCGGCATCCAGTCGGGTACGCCCGGAACTGTCGTCAATGGACCGGTGACCACCACCATCACCACCACGGGCGGCGGCGCTCTCATCCGAACCATAACCACCGCGGCTGAAATCGATATCGGCTCGGGCCCAGCGGGCTCGACCTACACCGCGGCGCCGGTCGGCACGCCCGGGTCGACCCTGATCATCAATGGCGGCAAGGTGAAGATCACCGGATCGGACCTGCGCGCCACGGCTGGAACCCTTCAGGTCAACTCGGCGACGGACATCGCCATCTCCGGCGCGCGGCTGGAGACACCCAGCTACGCCAAGACCTTTGGCGACGCCGCCGATTCCACCACGGTTTCGGCCCCTGGCGGCCTGCTTGCCCTCAAGGCGGCGGTGGGCGACATATCCATCGGTGACGACGCGGTTTTGGCCGTCGGCGGCGCTAAAGGCCAGGCCGGTTCGATTTCACTCTCCAGCCCCACCGGCGCGGTCCACGCCCACGACGCGACCGGCGCGGTTGTCGCGCTTTCGACCGTCTTCTCGACCGGCGGGCTGGGTGGCGCGTCACTGAGTCTCGACACCAACGGAGTCTTCGCCCTGGAGGCTTTCGCCGCGCCGGGTGGCGTCGGCCAATTTTTCAATGGCGCGATCTCGGTCCGGTCAGGGACGGGCGACCTGACGCTCGCGGCGGGCCAGACGTTGAAGGCCTCCAGCGTGAATCTCGTCGCCGACGGCGGCGAGATCGCCGATTCGGGCGCCATCGACACCTCGAACGCCAGCGGCGGCGACGTCAGCCTCCACGGCGCGACGGGCGTGCATCTGGCGACGGGCGCGCTGATCGACACCCATGCGCGCGGCAATGGCCCAGGCTCCACCCTCCAGGCCACTGGTGGAAATGTCACCCTGGGGGTGGACGGTGTCGGCGCGATCGCCGTGGACGCGGGCGCGACGATCAATGCCGGGGCCACGCAGGCGGGCGACAGGCTGGTCAACCTCAACCGGACGAACGGCGCCTACTACACCTATGTGGCGGGGGATGTTGGCGGGACAGTCACCTTCCGCGCGCCGATCGTAGAACAGGCAGGTGGCGACACGGTGAGGGTGACGATCGGCGGTGCGGTGACCGGGGCCGACAGCGTCGTGCTGGAAGCCTTCAAGCGCTTCGACCTGACGACCCTCGCGGACAAGACCAAATATGTCGGCGTGTCGATCGCCAACGGCGTCGCGACGCTCGACCTGGGCGCGGCCAAGACCGACCTCGTCAATCCCCTGGCCGACCTGAACGGCCCAGTGGTCCAGTTCGTGCGGTGGTTTGATGTTTCGTCCGACTACAAGGCCCTCGGGGGCCTGGCTTCGCAGAGCAATTTCCACGCGCGGCCCGGAATCGACCTCGACTATTCGGGCGACATCGTCCTCAATTCCAATTGGAACCTTGGGGCCGGCGTCATTGACGTGAACGCCGCCGCCGCCGCGGGTCTGCTGGCGTCCGACCCCGGCCTACCCGGGCGCTATGTCGTGGTCGCCGGAGCGGAAGGCCGGTTGCTGGCGGACTATGCGGCGGCCATCTATCGGGTCGGTGGAACGTTCAAAGGCGAGCCCGGAGTTCTGACGCTTCGCGCCGGCGGTAATCTCGACCTGAAGGGCAGTATCAGCGACGGATTTTTCCAATTCAGGGACCAGACCGATCCGGGCTATCTGAACTATGCGATCGGCGGCGGCGACCGGGTCTATCAAGGCTCTATAGCGACCGGATGCCTCGCCGTCTTCGGCGACTGCTCGGAGGTCAGCACCTATGGACCCAAGGTCTCACCAAGAAACTATGTCGATATCATCTTTCCGGGCAACGCCCTTCTGACGGCAGATTCATTCAGCAACCCAGCCGTCCCCTACAGCGCCGCGGCCAATTCTCCGGCGGCGCTGGGGTCTCTGCCCGGTCACCAGGGCGATCCTCTGGGAAGCGCCGAACTCTTCCCTCTGCTGCCCACCGCCGACGGGACAGTTCGCCCCGTCGAGTCCTGGTCTTACCGCCTGGTGGCCGGGGCCGACCTCACGGGCGCGACGGGAAAGCCCAGCGCCGATCCCCTCTCCGTCGTCCAAGGCTCGAACGCGTCCGTCACGGTCGAGGGTCAGCATCTCTACAGTTATGGCGCGACCAAAGGCGTGGTCAGCTTCGCGCCCAGCCTCAATCTTCAGGATATCAATGGCGTATCGCTGCCGGCGGCGGATTGGTATTCGGCATTCACCAGTGACGACCAGACAGGGTTGGGGGCCGACGCCTACACCCTGATCGAATATGCCGCCGTCTTCAACGGCACCCGTATTCTACTGAACGGCCTCGCCACGAAATTTTTTGCGGCTCATCCAGAAGACAAGGCGCAAATCATCTCCCCGGGGTACATCGAGACATCCCTGTCGGTTGCGGCCGAGTTCCTGACCTATGTTTCCGATCATTTTGCGCCGATCGCCCAGAACTATCTCCCGCCCCAGGAAACCGTGAATTCAGGGAAGCTGGCCTCCGCCGTCGCGCCCACTCTGGTTCGCACGGGCACGGGATCGATCCAGATCGCGGCCGCGGGCAATATCGACCTGCGCAACGGCGCCACGCCCATGATCGTCAACACCGCCGGGGTCCTGGTCAAGGCGCCGAGCACGTCGCCCCATCTTGGAGGGGCGGCGATCTACACCGCCGGCCACCTAGCGGACCTCGGCGACCGAATGGCCACCGACCTGGCGACCGGTCAGGTTTTCAACGTAAGTCCAGGCGCGAACGTCGTTGCCAGCAACAACTTCACCACCGACCCAATCCTGGTCTACGGCTACGGCGTCCGCAAAGGCGTGGCCGGAATCCTCATCGCCAACCCGGTCCATGCCGAGGGCGGCGGAAGCGTGAGCCTGGAAGCCGGCGTCGACGTCCTGAGCCGGCGAGACACCTACCTGGAAAACCGCCTGGGTGGCGTCGGCGTCACCGCCGGCCTGAGCAAGTCACCCGGGGCGTGGATCGGATCGGGGGATCAATCCTGGAGAACCGGCGTGATCGGCTCGACGGTCGATCTGAGCATAAACCCCCAGCTGTTCAGCGAAGGTGTGGGTACCCTGGCCGGGGGTGACATTTCCGTCCGCGCGGGCCGCGACATCTCGGACATATCCCTGGTGGCGACCGATTCGCTGGTTACCGCCGGCATTGGGGGCGGACCGACTTCGGGCGCCCTGGTGATGCTCGGCGGCGGCGACGTCGCCGCGACGGCGGGGCGCGATATCCTGGGCGGGCGCCTCGATGTGGCCGCCGGTCAAGCCACCCTAGACGCGGGCGGCTCGGTGGTCAGCGCGGGAAAGATCATCGAGATCGTTTCCTTCACGCCCATCGCGGTGGACAATACTCTGCGGGTCAGATTGAGCGACGGGGGGGTGGCCATCGACGCCGCCGGCGCGGTGGAACTGCAAGGCGTTGGGGCGTTGGGTATCCATTCGAGCGGCGTCAACGCGGCGGGCTTCTACTCGACCGGCTCAAATGTCTCGATCCTGGCCGACAGAACCGTCATCATCGACAATACCGGCAATGAGTTGGTCACCGATGGAACCTCCGCGTCCGGTGGCGTGGTGTCGGCGGTACTGCCAGGATCGCTCTCGGCGATTTCCCTCACGAGCAACCTCGGCCTGAACGCCTCGGTTTCTACGGCCGAGGTGCTGCTTTATCCCGACCCGACCGGAACCCTGACTCTGCTGGCCGGCGGCGATATCGCGCCCTTCACGATCGCCCAGCTCGACAGCGATCCCAGCCTGCTTCCTGGCGCCTTCTCAAGCTTTGCCCTCGATGCGACCGGAGTCGCGGCCGGCCTGACATTCACATTCCCAGCGGTGCTGTCAAACACCTCCGACGTGGTGTTGCGTGAACAGCACAAATCAAGTGCTACCCATGCAGAAGATGACGGACCCAATTGGATTGCCGCTGGCGGCGACATCAGCGGGGCGATTCTGTCTCTGGCAAAGCAAACGCGCATCACTGCCGGGCGCGATATTAGAAACATGGTGTTTTTTGGCCAGAACGTCGCCGCCAGCGATGTGACGCGCATCACCGCGGGGCGCGATATCACCGCAACAACCACGCTCAAGGCACCCATCATCGGCCTCCCGAAGATCGATGGCCCTGCTAAACTCCCGGCGGTCCAAGGCAACACCTTTATAGTGGGAGGACCCGGCGCCCTGTTCATCGAGGCGGGACGCGATGCGGGTCCTTTCCTCAACTCAGCGGTGACCAACGGCTTCGCCGCGAATGGGACCGAGAACGCGGCGACCGGCGTGCTGACCTACGGCGGCGGGATCATCACCGTCGGCAATCTTCGCAATCCGTGGCTGCCGGCCCAGAGCGCCGACATCTTCACCGAATTCGGCGTCGCCAAGGGACAGAACTTCCAGGGGCTGATCGCCACTTATCTCGATCCGGCCAATGTCGCCAATCTGCCTGGCTACGAGTTCTTGCAAACCACCGACGCCAACGGCGCGCCCGGCGCCGACCGGACCAAACCGGTCTACGGCCTCTCGCTGGTCGATTGGATCACCTCCATCGCGCCCGACATCGTCAACCGCTACGATACCAGCGCCGGGGTGACGGCCCCTGGCTCCAACGCCCCGGCCTTGGTCCAATATGCGTTGACCCTCGAGAAGGGTCACTCGACTACCTTCGCCGAAGCGCTGACCTATCTACCCCAGTTGTCGGACCGGAAGCTGCCTCTGATTCCCTGGCTGCTGCTGAACGAAGGCGATAAACTGCGGGCGGCCTATGGAACCGAGGATGTAACCCATCAGCAGGCCTATGGCGCCTTCCTCGGGCTGCCCAACCTGACCCAAAGAGAATTTCTGCTCAAGGACGTCTATTTCAACGAACTGATCCAGACCTCCCTCCCCGATAGTGGGTCTTATCTGAAGTACTCCCGGGGCTATGAGGCGGTGAACACCCTGTTTCCCGGGGCCTATGGCTACACTCAGAACAGCCTTGCCGGCGGCCCGGCGGGCGCTTCGACGACGGTGGCCACGGGCGATCTCGACCTGCGGCTGGCGACCATTCAAACCGACCAGGGAGGGGACATCATGATCCTGGGTCCAGGTGGCCGTGTCCTGGCCGGTTCGACGGTCAGCACCTCGGCGCAGGCGGCGCGCCGGGTCTACGATGGCGGTCGGCTGAATAGCGGAGGTCTGCCCAGTTCACCGTTTGCCGCCGCGATTTCCGCCATTCCGGTCGCCTACGAAGGCGTCTTGACGCTTCAGGGGGGCTCGATCAATGCCTTCACCGACGGCGACTTCCTGCTGAACCAGAGCCGGGCGTTCAGCGAAGCGGGGGGCGATATCGCGATATGGTCTTCCAACGCCGATGTGAACGCCGGCCAGGGTCCGCGCACCGGAGCGGACATTCCTCCGGTCGTCGTGCGGATCGACGAGAATGCTTTCAGCACCGTCAACGCCTCCGGGGCTGTGTCAGGAGCGGGCATTGGAGCGTTCCAGCCCGACAAGACCGCGCAGGCGCCGGATGTCTTCCTGATCGCGCCGCGCGGCACGGTCGACGCCGGCGACGCGGGGGTCCGGTCGGCCGGCAATGTTTTCATCGCCGCCTTCCAGGTCGCCAATGCCAACGCCATCCAGGCCCAGGGGGCGGTCAGCGGCGATAATAGCCCGGCGGCGGCCAATCTGGGGGTGCAATCGAGTGGAAACGCCGCGTCGGCCGCCGCCGCCCAGGCCGCGCAGGCGGTGGCCAGCTCGAGTTCCAGCCAGTCTGAGCGCCCCACGGTGGTTGTCGATGTTTTGGGCTTCCTCGCCGACGAGCCGGACAGTTGCTCGGAGGAAGATCGCAAACGAGGCAAATGCTACTGACCGGCCATGGCGTCTCGTAGAGGACTCGAACCTCTGACCCCCGGTTTAGGAAACCGGTGCTCTATCCTGCTGAGCTAACGAGACGTATGGCCCTAATACGGGCCGGACGCGGCCTGGGCAACGGCCTGAGGGGTCCGGCGGCGAGGGGTGGCGATGCGGTTTTTGAAATCTCTTTATGTCCAGGTGCTGATCGCCATCGCGCTGGGCATCATCCTGGGCGCGTTCCAGCCGCATCTCGGCGTGGCGCTCAAGCCCCTCGGCGACGCTTTCGTGCGGCTGATCAAAATGCTGATCGCCCCGATCATCTTCTGCACCGTGGCCGGCGGAATCGCCCGGATGAGCGACCTGAAGGCCGTCGGCCGGGTCGGCGGCAGGGCGTTGATCTATTTCGAGGCGGTCTCGACCCTGGCCTTGCTGGTCGGGCTGGGCGTGGCGTTGGTGTTCAAGCCTGGCGCGGGCTTCAATATCAATCCCGCCACCTTGGACGCCAAGGCTGTCGGCGCCTATGTCAGCCAGGCCAAGCAGATGGCGTCGGCTCCCGACTATCTGCTGCATCTGATTCCCGACACCTTCGTGTCGGCCTTCGCGGCCGGCGACATTCTCCAGGTGCTGTTGCTGGCCATACTGGCCGGCTTCGCCATGGCCGCCATGGAGCGGGCCGGCGGCGCGACCCTGGCTCCGGCGCTGGAGAAGATCGGCGCCCTGTTCTTCGCCATCATTCGTATCGTCGTGCGGGCGGCGCCGATCGGCGCCTTCGGGGCCATGGCCTTCACCATCGGCCAGTATGGCCTGGGTTCGCTGGTCAGGCTGGCGGCCCTGGTCGGCTGCGTCTACGCGACCTCGATCCTGTTCGTGGCGGTGGTGCTGGGCCTGATCGCCCGAGTGGCCGGATTCTCGCTTTGGCGGTTCCTGCTCTACATTCGCGAAGAGCTGCTGATCGTGCTGGGCGCGTCGTCGTCCGAGGCGGTGCTGCCGCAGCTGATGGATAAGCTCGAACGCCTGGGCGCCCCCCGCGCGGTGACCGGGCTGGTGGTGCCCGCCGGCTATTCGTTCAATCTGGACGGCACCAATATCTATATGACCCTGGCCACGCTGTTCCTGGCCCAGGCCACCAACACCCATCTGAGCCTGACCCAGGAACTGACCCTGCTGGGCGTGGCCATGCTGACCTCCAAGGGCGCCAGCGGCGTCACCGGGGCGGGCTTCATCACCCTGGCGCTGACTCTGGGCGCGGTAGGGACCATCCCGGTGGCGGCGATGGCGCTGATTCTGGGCGTCGATCGCTTCATGAGCGAGTGCCGCGCCCTGACCAATGTGATCGGCAATGGCGTGGCGACCCTGGTGGTGGCGCGTTGGGAAGGCACCCTGGACCGGGCGAAACTGACCGAGGCCTTGCGGCGCGGACCGTCGCTTCAAATCTCCTCGGAAATACCCTATGCAACCGCTCCCGAGCCCAGCGCCGTCCCTTCGATCCCCACGCCATGACCCTCACCCTAGACGACATACAGGCGGCCGCCGGCCGGATCGCCGGCCATGTGGAGCGCACCCCCTGCCGGCGGTCGCGCACCCTGTCGGAGATTACCGGCGCGGACGTTTGGGTGAAGTTCGAGAACCAGCAGTTCACCGCCGCCTACAAGGAACGCGGTGCTTTGAATGTGTTGGCGCAGCTCAATGACAATGAGCGCCGCCGGGGCGTGATCGCCGCCTCGGCCGGCAATCACGCCCAGGGCTTGGCCTATCACGGCCAGAGACTGGGGATTCCGGTCACCATCGTCATGCCGCGCGGCACGCCGCATGTGAAGGTGCAGCAGACCCGCGAGTTCGGGGCGACGGTGGTCATCGAGGGGGATAGCTATGACGCCGCCAACGAAACCGCCCTGACCCTGCAGGACGAGCGCGGCCTGGTGTTCGTCCACCCGTTCGACGATCTCAACGTCATGGCCGGCCAGGGCACCATCGCGCTGGAAATGCTCGAGGACGCACCGGACATCGAGATCATGCCGGTGCCGATCGGCGGCGGCGGGCTGATCAGCGGCGTCGCCACCGCCGCTAAGTCGGTCAAGCCGGATATCCATATCATCGGCGTCGAGCCGGCGATGTATCCCTCATTCACGGCCCGCATGCGGGGGCTCAACGCGCCCTGCGGCGGTCAGACCATCGCCGAGGGCATCGCGGTCAAGTCCGTCGGGGCCCTGACCTATGCCGTGGCCCGTCCGCTGATCGACGACGTGCTGCTGCTTGAGGAACCCTATTTCGAGCGCGCCGTCGCGCTGTATTGCAACGTGGAGAAGACCGTCACCGAAGGCGCCGGCGCGGCGGCCCTGGCGGCGTTGCTTGCCTATCCCGAACGGTTCCGGGGCAAGGTGTGCGGTCTGATCATCACCGGCGGCAACATCGATCCACGCCTGCTGGCCTCGGTGCTGACGCGTGAGCTGGTGCGCGCCCAGCGTCTGGTGTCGCTGCGCATCATCGGCGACGACCGGCCGGGCCTGTTGGCCACGGTCTCGGCCACCATCGGCGCCCTGGGCGCCAATATCCTCGAAGTCGCCCACAACCGCCTGGCGCTGGATGTACCGGCCAAGGGGGCCGAATTCGACATCATGATCGAAACCCGCGACGCCCAGCATACGCACGAGATCATGGACGCCCTGCGCGAGAAGGGCTACCCGCCCAGAGCGGTCTAAACCTGGGCGGTTTAAGGAAAGCCAGGACGGGCGATCGATGGAGACTCATCAATGGCAGCTGCACTTACCACGCGTCGCTCCGCCCTGATTTTGGCGTTGGCTGGCGTACTAACCATTGGCGCCTGTGGAAAAGCCCGGCCGAACCCCGAAGTCCTCGCGGCGGGGAAGGCCTTCCTTGCCCAGAATGCACACGCCCCCGGTGTTCACGTCACACCGTCAGGCCTTCAGTACAAGATCATATCGTCCGGCCCGGCCTCGGGGCCGATGGCCAGGGCGACGGACGAGGTCAAGGTCAACTACGAAGGCAAGCTTCTCGACGGCACGGTATTCGATTCCTCCTATCAGCGTGGCACACCGGCGGTCTTCGGCGTTAGCGGCCTGATCGCGGCCTGGACCGAGGCGCTGCAGATGATGCGTCCAGGCGATGTCTGGGAACTCTACGCGCCCGCCAATCTGGCCTATGGCGATGACGGAAACGCGTCGATCCCTTCGGGCAGCGTGCTGCAATTCAAGATCGAACTGATCGCCATCAAGGGCGCGGAGGAAGGCGGCGCCGGGAGTTGATCCCATGCGCATCAGCCATGCGATCCAGCGGTTTAGTCGTTTCGCCAGGCTGGAGCCCCCATCCCCCCTACGGGGGACTTCCCCCAGAGGGGGAAGAGAGAAATCAGAGGCGTGGTTCTCTTCCCCCTCTGGGGGAAGTCCCGGCGAAGCCGAGGATGGGGCTCCATCCTGGCCACACGGTTCAATTACCGAAAGCTCCAGGTTTCTTGGATTTCGAATCAGGTCGGGAAGTGAGAAAGCGCCGCCATGGTTTCGTCGCGAAGCATGCTCATCACGCCGCCCAGCGACAATTCAGTGTCGCCTTCCACTTCATGATGGGCGAAATCCCGCATGATCAACGCATGCGCCAGCAAGGTGTTGCAGAGCTTCGGTTGCTTGTCGGCATAGAGGGTCTTCAATTCGCGAAACGGAGCGATCACACCAGCGGCGACCACTTCCACCGCCGTCATCCGCCGCCGCCAATCCTGCTCATGGATCGCCGCATGCTGCGCCGAGGTCAACGCGGGCGGGTCAGGCGGCGCGAGCGCAAGCCCGAGTTCGAGAGTGATATGATTCGAGATCATCTCGGCCATGTCGACCTCAAGCAGGCGGCAGGCTTCGATCTTGCACCGCTGGCAGGAGGACAGCGGCCCGCCGTTCTCCAGCATCAGCGCGAACATCATTTCCCCGTACATCTCGACCGCATGCATGGACCGCAGCAGTTCGATCACCCGGGCGTCCACGGCGATGAGATCGCCGTTTGCAGCCGGGCTCAATGGGTCAAACCCATTGCATTGCCTGAAGATGGTATTCTGAGATGCCGCGTCGTCATGCCACCCTCCCGCCGCGATCGCCAATCGACGCGTCCAGATCGATCCAATGTGCTAAATGCCACAAAACATTATACCAAATGCGAAATCAATCCTTGCTTTACCTCACGCCGAGGTTGTCGAAGACCCATCGTCTCCGTGGCGAGAGACAAATGATTTCTGCATAAAAACAAAGCTGAAGGCGGGACCACCATGATCAAGCTCTATCACTGCCCGGACGCCCGCTCGTTTCGCGCGCTTTGGGCGCTGGAGGAGCTGGACCTAGACTATGAGCTGGAGCTGATGCCCTTTCCGCCACGGTCGCGCGTGCCGGGCTATCGCGACCTCAATCCCCTGGGCACGGTGCCGGTGCTGTTCGATGGTCAACATCGACTGACCGAGAGCGCGGCCATGGGCCACTACCTGGGCGCGAAATACGGCCCCACCGATCTGGTGGTGGCGCCGTCGGAACCGGCCTTCGCCGACTATCTGAACTTCCTGCACATGGGCGAGGCCACCCTGACCTTCCCCCAGACCATCGTGCTTCGCTACACCAGGCTTGAGCCGCCTGAGCGGCGCGCCACCCAGGCGGCCGACGACTATCGTCTGTGGTTTCTGGCTCGCCTCAAGGCGGCTTGCCTGATGACGGGCGATACTTTCGTCTGCGCCGACCGCTTCACCATGGCCGACATCTCCTTCGCCTACGCCCTGTTGCTGGCCGAGACTCTAGGCATGGCCGAGTCCTTCCCGGAGAAGGCCAAGACCTATTGGCGGTTCATGCAAACCCGCGAGGGCTTCAAGCGCGCCAAGGCGGCCCAGGCCAAGGGTCCGGCCCCGGCTATCTAGTCGGCGAGTCGCGCCAGCGCCCAACCCGCCGCGTCGCGAACGACAGGGTCGTCATCATCGAGCCTTGCCTGGGCCGAGGGGGCGAGGCTCGGATCGCCGGAATTGCCTACCGCATAGAGCACGTTGCGCACGAACCGGTCGCGACCGACCCGTTTGACCGGGCTGGCCGAAAACAGAGCGCGAAAGGCCCCATCGTCGAGGGCGGCCAGATCGGCAAGGGCCGGTGAACGCAGGGCCTCTCGCGCGTGCAACCCGGCCTCCCGCGCCGCGCTGGCGAACTTGTTCCAGGGGCAGACGGCCAGACAATCGTCGCAGCCATAGATCCGGTTGCCCATCGGCGCGCGGTAGACCTCGGGGATCGGTCCGTGGTGTTCAATGGTCAGGTACGAGAGACATGCTCTGGCGTCGAGTTGGTAGGGGGCCGGAAAAGCGTTGGTCGGACAGATGTCCAGGCACGCGCGGCAGGCGCCGCAGTGGTCGCCGGAGGGCGCGTCCGGTTCAAGGTCGAGGGTCGTCAGGATGGCGCCCAGGAACAGCCAGGATCCGAACTCCCGCGACACCAGGTTGGTGTGCTTGCCCTGCCAGCCCAGGCCCGCCAGCGCCGCCAGAGGCTTTTCCATCAGCGGGGCGGTGTCCACGAACACCTTGACCTCGCCACCGAGCCGCCGGCCGACCGACGCCGCCAGCGTCTTCAGCCGACCCTTGATCAGGTCGTGGTAATCGCGCCCCTGGGCATAGACGGAAATGACCCCGTCCGAGCGCCGCGCCAGCGCCTCCAGCGGGTTGGTGTCGGGACCGTAGTTCATCCCCAGCACGATCACGGAGCGGGCTTCGGGCCACATTTTCGTTGGATGGCTCCGCCGTTCGGCTGTGGTTTCCATCCATTGCATATCGCCGTGGCGCCCGTCGTCTATGAACCTCGCCAAGTGTTCGCCGGCGTCCCAGGGCTGGGTCACCGCGGCGATTCCGCTGACATCGAAACCCACTCGGCGCGCTTCGTCGCGGATCCAGGCCGACGCACCGGCAGGCGTCGAGTTGGGCCTAGAAGTCGAGGTCGTCATAGAAGCTGGCCGGGGCCAGGCCCGGCCAGCGGTCAGCCAACAGGGGACGGAAGGCGGGCCGGGACTTGATCCGCATGTACCAGGTTTTGAGCAGCAGGAAGTCGCGCCACGGGATATCGCCGAAATAGTCCAGCACCGAGATGTTCGCCGCCGCCGCGAAATCGGCCAGGCTAAGGCCCCGCCCGGCCAGCCAGTCACGTTCGTGGAGCAGTCTTTCCATATAGATCAAATGGATACGCAGGGCGTCCCGCCCCTGGCGCATATTGAACAGGTCGGGCGCCCCCATCTTCAAAAGCCGCTTCTCAAGCTTTTCGTGCAGCAGATAGGCGTTGACCTCGTTGTCGAACTTGCGGTCGAACCACTGCATCAGCCGCCGCACCTCGGCGCGGTCGGAGGGGGTAGCGCCCAACAGATCGTGCTCGGGCGACTGCTGTTCCAGATGTTCGAGAATGGCGCGGATCTCGCAGACCACCACTTCGTGATCACCGGTCCGCTCCACGAGAACCGGCGTCAGTCCTGAGGGGTTCATCGCCGTGAAGGCGGGCGGCTCCTCCCAATAGCGAACCACCTCGTCGTTGAAGGCCAGGCGCTTTTCGCCAAGCGCCAGCCGAGCCTGGCGCGACGCCGGGTCGAGCGGAAAGTGATAGAGGGTGCGGACGACGCTCATGGCCACGCTCAGCTATAGCCAAAACCGGGATTCGAACAACGGCCCGACGCGTCAGGCTTCATAGGTTTCCGAAAAGGCCCCGCCATGCGGCTCCGCGCGCCCCCTGGGATCGGGGTGGATGATGATGTCCGCCGATGGAAACTGCGCCAGGATGCGTTTCTCCGCCGCCACCACGATCTGATGGGCGGCTTCCAGCGACAGATCGGGGTCCAGATCGGCGTGCATCTGGATATGGGTGACGGGTCCCGAGGCGCGGGTCCGCATCTGATGAACATCGAACACCGACGAATCCTTGAGGACCAGGTCGACGATCCGGGCGCGCGAGGAGTCCGGCAATTCGTGATCCAGTAGTTGGTCGGCCGCCTCGCGGAACACGGCGACGGCGCCCCACAGCAGCACGCCCGCCACGATCAGGGCGGCGATGGCGTCAAGGTCCGGCAGACCCAGCAGCGACGCGGCGGCGATGCCGGCCAGGGCGATCACATTGGAGGCCAGGTCGGCGGCGTAGTGCGTGCGATCCGCCGAAACGGCCACCGAACCGGTCCGCCGTAGCAGGCGGGTCTGCGCCCAGATCAGCGCGCCGGTCATCAGGATGGACAGCCCCATGACGGCGAGCGCCCAACCGCTTTCGGCCACCGGCCTGGGTGCGAGGATCCGGCGAATCGCCTCCTCGCCGATCAGGGCCGCCGATCCGAACACCAGGCCGGCCTGCATCAGGCTGGCGAAGGCTTCGGCCTTGCCATGGCCGAAACGATGCTCGGCGTCCGGGGGCGCCGCGGCGTAGCGCACCGCGAAGAAGGTCGCGCTGGAGGCGACCAGATCGAGGCCCGAATCCGCCATCGAGGCCATCAGCGCCACCGAGCCGCTGGCGAGCCAGATTACCAGCTTGACGATCACCAGCGCCAGGGCGGTGGCGACCGACAGCAAGGTCACACTCCGGGTCAGCCTGGCGTTTTTGTGAGCGGTGGAGGAGACGGCGGACATTCAGCCAGCATAGGGCCATCGGCGCCCGGGCTGTAGGCGGAAAACGCCTAGGCGGCCGCTCGCGGGCGTGGACCAACGTAGCGCGATTGCGGCCGCACCAGCCGTCCGCCCGCCACCTGCTCCCGGGCGTGGGCGATCCACCCGGCCACTCGGCCGATGGCGAACACGCAGGTGAACGCGGCCGGCGGGAAGGCCAGGGCCTCCAGCAGCAACGCCGTATAGAGTTCGACATTGGTGTCCAACGAGCGGTTGGGCTTGCGTTCGCGCAGAACGGCCAGCGCCGCCGCCTCGACCGCCTCGGCCAAAGCAAGGCGCCCGAGGTTCGACTCCGATTGCTTGCCCAGGGTCCGCACCGCCCGCTTCAAGGCGTCGGCCCGGGGATCGCGCACCCTGTAAACCCGGTGTCCAAACCCCATCAGGCGGTCGCCGCGCGCCAGCGCCGCCTCAAGCCAGGCCCTGGCCTTGGCCGGGGTTTCAATCTGGTCCAGCATCTCGATCACCGGGCCGGGCGCGCCGCCATGCAGCGGACCCTTCAGCGCGCTCAGCCCCGCCAGCACCGCCGAGCCAAGTCCCGCCCGCGTCGACGCCACCACGCGCGCGGCGAAGGTCGAAGCGTTCAACCCGTGGTCCGCCACCGTCACCAGATAAGCGTCCAGCGCCGCGACTTCGGCGTCACTGGCCGCTTCGCCCCGGGTCATTCGCAGAATATCGGCGGCGTGGCCGAGTGTGGGATCAGGGGGGACCGGCTCACGGCCGGCCTGGGCGCGAATCACGGCCGCGGTGAACACCGCCGGAGCCGCGACGAGCCGGAGGGCGAGGTCCAGGTCGTCACCATCGCCAAGCCGGGCCAGCAGAGCGCGCGCCGCCTCCACCGGCGTCCGCGCGACGAGGCCGGCGTCCAGGGCCGCAACCTCCGAAAACACCGCCTGGCGGGCCAGTCCGAGGGCGCCGGTCAGATCAGCCGGCAGACTCGGGAAGAAGCCGCTCCAAAGCAGGCCGATGACATCCTCATACGTCCACACACCCGCCAGTTCGTCCAGGTGATGACCACGGATCAGCAGCTGGCCGGCGGCGCCATCCACGTCCGACAGCACAGTCTCCGCGGCGACCACGCCCTCAAGTCCGTCCAGGCCTTCGCTCATCGTGTTTCTCCTTGATCTCGGTGGCGCCACCTGAAAGGTTGAGCGGGCACGAATCAAGATTGATCAAGATTATCAATATGAGAGAAAATGACTGGCTGAGCGCGCATGAAGCGCGGGAACGCCTCGGGGTGCGCGCCCAGACGCTCTATGCCTATGTAAGCCGCGGCCAGGTCCGGGCCGAGCCCGACCCAGCCGAACCGCGCCGCAGCCGCTACCGGACCAGTGACGTCGTCGCCCTGACCACGCGCAAGGCCCGCGGCCGCAAAGCTTCCCAGGTGGCGGCCGACGCCATCGCCTGGGGCGAGCCGGTGCTGGGCTCGGCGATCACCACCGTGGAGGACGGGCGGCTGTACTATCGCGGCCGCGACGCGGTGCTGCTGGCCCGGACCGAGACCTTCGAGAGCGTCGCGCGCCTGCTGAGGGGCGGCGGCGGCGTTCCGGTCAGGCGAGCCCTACGCGCGCCACCGCCCACCGGACCCACGATGCGGGCGCGGTTGTTCACGACCCTCGCCGCGCGGGCGGCCACCGACGAAGCGGCTCTCGGGCGCCACCCTTCCGACCTCGACGATGATGCGGCGTCCATGCTGGACGCGGTCGCCGACGCGGTCTGCGGAGATGTCGGCGGCGGCCCGATCCACGCTCGTCTCGGCCGCGCCTGGGGCTGCGGACCGCGCGGCCTCGACCTCATTCGCATAGTGCTGGTGCTGTTGGCCGATCACGAGCTGAACCCATCCACCTTCGCGGCCCGGGTGGCGGCGTCGACCGGCGCCTCGCTTTCGGCGGCGGCGCTCGCGGGGCTGGCCACCCTGACCGGCCCCAGGCACGGCGGCGTCGCGGCCCAGGTCAGGCTGCTGGCCGACGAGGCCGAACGCCAGGGTCCTCGCGAGGCGGTGGCGGCCCGGCTGATCCATTGGAGTCCGCCGACGCCCGGCTTCGGCCACCCGCTCTATCCGGCCGGCGATCCCCGCGCGCGCGCGTTGCTGGGCGCCTTCGAGGCGCCGCCACCCCTCAAGGCGCTCAGCGAGGCGGTGGAGGCCGCGACCGGGGCGCGGGACAATATCGATTTCGCCCTGGTAGCCCTGACCCAGGACCTGGCCTTGCCGGACGACGCGCCGTTCATCCTGTTCGCCATGGCGCGGTGCGCCGGCTGGCTGGCCCATGCCCAGGAACAGCTGGCGGGAGGCGCCCTGATCCGGCCCCGCGCCCGGTATCTCGGAATGGCGCCGGACCTGGAAACCTAGCCGGGAAGCCTAATTAGGATGTGTGGCGACGATCGACGGAAGCTGTTCGGCGTACTGACCGCCGTTCCGGTAGCGATAGAGATAGCTCGATATGATCGGCTCCAGCGCGTTGGCCGCGACACCCAGGTCCGCCAGGCCCAGAGAGCCGGGCGAGACCACGTTGTCGGCGCGCAACAGTTCCACCTGATCGGATGTGATCGGCGGAGCCAGGCCCAGGGGTGTGATCAGGTCGCCGGCCCTGCCAAGCAGTCGGGCCAGCGGAAACGGCACCGGAACCAGCAGTCGCCGCCGGCGGATGTCCGCCAGCAGCAGCGTCATCAGCGCCTTGAAACTATAGACCCCCGGACCGCCCAGCTCATAGGTCAGGCCCGCGGTCGCGGGGTCCCAGACCGCCTGGGCCACCGCCGCCGCCACATCGCCGACGAACACCGGTTGAAACAAGGTGTCGCCGCCGCCGATCAGCGGCAGGGCCGGCGACACCATGGCCATGGTCGCGAAGCGGTTGAAGAACTGGTCGTCGGGTCCGAACACCACCGACGGGCGGAGGATCACCGAGGAGGGGATGACCTCGCGAACCGCCGCCTCTCCCGCGGACTTGGTTCGCGCATAGGCCGCGGGCGACCCCGCGTCGGCGCCGATCGCCGAAATCTGCACGAACCGATCGATCCCCGCAGCCTGGGCCGCCATGGCGATCGTACGCGCGCCATCGACGTGGAGCGCGTCGAACCGCTGTCGGCCGGTTTCATAGAGCACCGCCACGGCGTTGACGCAGGCCTCCGCGCCGTCAAGCGCCCGCGCCACGGAGTCGGCGTCGCGGACATTGGCCTGGACCACCTCGATCTGGCCCACGTCA
>JANYFU010000060.1 GCA_025359665.1 Caulobacteraceae bacterium | reverse complement strand
CTGCACCGACGGCGACTGCGGCCGGCGGGTCAGGGTGTTGCGGTGCAGGCGCGTCACCCGCGCCATGTCGGCCACGCTCATCCTCAGCGCGACGCCGACCCGCTCGGGCGCCAGGCCTCCGCACCCCGGGTCGGTAACATCGGTGAGAAAGCGGCTGAGCATGGCGACATCCTGTGTGCGTCCTATCGTCAAGATAGGCAACCGCGGGCGGAGGATCAATGGAAATGCGATTTTGCATGCAGGATGGCGGCGGGGCTGAAAGGCTTCCGCCGCTTTCGCCAACATCACCGCGAACCGCGGGGCTTCCTGGGCGTTCAGGCAAGATCGCTAACGGGAGAACCGCCATGGCCGACCTCAGCAAAACGTCGCGGGACAAGCTTCCCGCCAAGGAATTCGCCGAACCTGACAAGCGCGCCTATCCAATCGAGGACAAGCCGCACGCCGCCAACGCCAAGGCGCGGGCCAGCCAGGCGGTCAAGGCCGGACGGATGTCGAAGGCCGAAGAGAGCCGGATCGACAAGAAGGCCGACGCGGTCTTGAAGAAGAAGAAATAAACAGAGAATGCGTATCGCGATGCTTGCCCCCGTGTCCTGGCGAACGCCGCCACGGCACTATGGTCCCTGGGAGCAGATCACCAGCCTGCTGACCGAGGAGCTGGTTGCGCGCGGGGTCGATGTCACCCTGTTCGCCACGCGAGACAGCGTCACCGATGGGCAGCTGGCCGGCCCGATCGCCCACGGATATTCCGAGGATGGGGCTTTGGACGCGCGGTCGGCCGAACTTATGCACGCGGCCCACCTGTTCGAACGCGCGGACGAGTTCGACCTGATTCACAATCAGGCCGACTACCTGCCGCTCGGGTTCAGCGGCATGGTCGATGTGCCGATCGTCTGCACGCTGCACGGCCTGTCGTCGCCGACCCTGTTGCCGGTCTACCGCCACTATCAGCACCGGGTGCATTACGTCGCGATCAGCGCCAGCGACCGGCATCCCGGACTGACCTATGCGGCGACCATCCACCACGGTATCGCCCTGGGTGAGTTTCCGTTCGATGCGCGTGGCGGTGACGGCCTGGTGTTCTTCGGACGGATCCATCACGACAAGGGAGCCCGCGAGGCGATCGCCGTCGCCAAGGCCAGCAGCCGGCGGCTTGAGATAGCCGGGATCGTGCAGGACCAGGATTATTTCGAGCGCGAGGTTCGCGGCGATATCGACGGGAGTGCGATCCGGTTCATGGGAGCGGTCGGCGGGCCGGAGCGCGCGCGCACCCTCGGGCGCGCTCGGGCGCTGCTGCACCTGATCAACTTCGACGAGCCGTTCGGGCTTTCGGTGGTCGAGGCGCTGGCCTGCGGCACGCCGGTGATCGCTCGCCGCCGGGGATCGATGCCCGAGCTGATCGAGGACGGGGTCACCGGGTTCCTGGTCGATTCCACCGAAGAGGCCATCGAGGCTGTCGGGCGTCTTGGGCAGATCGATCGCCGCGCCTGCCGGGCCGCGGTGGAAGATCGTTTCACGGTCGCGCGCATGGCCGACCGGTATCTCGAACTCTACCGGTCATTGACTGGCCGGCGCGCGTCCGCCCCCGCGGAAGGGATGGCGGCATGACCGAGTGCTGGCGCCCCAAGTCGATCGCGATCTGCGTGCCGGTCCGGAACGAGGCCGCGCTGCTGCCGGGCCTTCTCGACGCCCTGTCGGCCCAGAGTGTCGATGCGGCCGTGACGCTATGTATCGCGTTCGACAACTGCACGGATGCAAGCCAGCGTATCGTGGCCGACCGCGCGCGATCTCTGCCGCTCAGCCTCGTCAGTAAAGATCTGCCGCCGAGCGACACGCCCAATGCCGGCCGGGCGCGCCGCGCGGCGCTGGAGTTGGGGAGGACGGCGGCGGGGGAGGCCGGCGCGGCTCTGTTGACGACGGACGCCGACAGCGTTCCGGCGCCAGACTGGGTCTCCGCCGCCGTCAGCGCGCTGGCGGCGGCGGATGTCGTCACCGGCCGAATCAGGCGCGACAACCTGTTTCAGGACGTCGTCCAGGACAGGCTCGAGGCCTATTACGACCGTTTGTTCGCCCTGCGCCGGCTGATCGATCCGGTCGCCTGGGAAGCGCCTCGAACCCATCACTATACGGGCGGCGCCAACATGGCTTTCCGGGCGGAAGCCTATGCCGCGCTGGGTGGTTTCGAGTGCCGGCGGGCCGGTGAGGACGCGGCCATCATCGATAACGCCCACCGGGCGGGGCTGCGCGTGCGGCGAGACCGAGCGGTGGTCGTCGAAACCTCGTCGCGCCGCGTCGGCCGCGCCGTCGGCGGGCTTGCCGATCACCTGCACACCATCGCGGCGGAAGGCGGGCTTGAGACCATTCGCGTGGGGCATCCGCAAGACGCCGCGTGGCAGTATCGCCGGCAGGCCGAGGCTCGGCGCCTGTTCAACGATCTTGCCGATCGCGCGGGCGTGGCGGCGCTGGCCCAGCGGATCGGCGTCGACGTCGCGCGGGTGATGGACGTCGCCAGCGGCAGTCCTAACGCCGAAGCGTTCGCCATTCGCCTGACGCCGGGGACGCCGGGCGGCGACCGCTTGATCGGTCTGGCGCAGGCGGAGAAGGCGCTGGCCGAGCTGCTTTCCCGTGATCTGGAGGTGGCGGCATGAACGGCGTCCTGGCCCCGGCTGTCGCCGAATGCCATTCGATGCGGGCGGCGATCACGGCGCTGCAGTCGAAGATCGCTCCGCCGGTGTTTTCTCCCGACGGCAACGCCGACCTGGCCCTCTTGCGCGCTCTTTACGCGGTTGGACGGGCCGACCTGCCGCTGGGGCGGTTGTTCGAAGGCCATGTCGACGCCCAGCAGATCATCGGCCGCTATGGCTCGCCGGCGCTTCGATGCGAAGTCGCGGAGCTGGCGCGGCTTGGCGCCGCCTTCGGCGTCTGGAACGCCGATCTGGCCGGCGAGCCCCTGCGGCTTGAAAAGGCCAGGCTGACCGGCGGCAAGGCGTTCGCATCCGGCGCCGGCATCCTCAGCCACGCGCTGGTGACCGCCGACGCCGAGGATGGCCGGCGTCTCGTCCTCCTGGACCTCGCGGCGACCGCGCCTGAGATCGATCGCTCATGGTGGCGGGTGGTCGGCATGCAGCGATCGGAAACCCATCTGGTGCGATGGGCGGACGCGGCGATCGATCCCGCGGCCCTGGTCGGCGCGCCCGGCGACTATGCCCGGGAACCGTGGTTCAGTGGCGGCGCCCTACGCTTCGTCGCGGTCCAGGCGGGCGGCGTGGCCGGACTATTCGACCGGGTTCGCGATCATCTGGTCGAGGCCGGCCGCGCCGAGGACCCCCATCAGGCCGGGCGGCTGGCCGATCTGTTCGTCTGCGCCGATCTTGCCGCGGCGGCTGTGCGGACGGCCGCGGCGGCGTGGCCCGCGGGCTGCGATCCGGTCCGACTCGCCCAGGTTGCGGCCGCCCGCCTGCAGGTCGCACAGCTTGCCGAGACCGCGATCTCGATCGCGCAGCAGGCGGTGGGGTTACAGGGGATGTTCCGCGCCCACCCGCTGTCGGCGGCCATGACCGACCTTACGGTCTATCTGCGCCAGCCCGCCCCGGACGCGCAGAGGATGCGGGTCGGACGCGCGGCGGCGGAACGGCGACTTGAGCCGGCGCTTTGAGACCGCTGCGGCTGGATGGCGTAAGCGACGCGCTGATCATCGCGCCGCACCCGGATGATGAGGCGATCGGCGCCTATGGATTGATCCGAACCCTGAAGGCCAAGGGGGCCAGGGTGAGGATCGTCGTGGTCGCCGACGGCGCCGCCTCGCATGCGGCCAGCGCCCGTTGGCCCCAGACGCGCTTGGTCGCCGAACGCCGGCGCGAAACCCTGTTGGCGATGCTACGCATCGGTATTCCGGCAAGCGATATCCGATTCCTGGGGTTGCCAGACGGTCACCTCACCGCGCACTGCGTGTCGAACCCGCGGGCGCTAACGCGGGCGGTCAAATCCGTCGTCGGGGGCGGTCTGATAGTCTCACCCGACGCGCATGACGCTCATCCCGACCACCAGGCCGTGGCCAAGCTTTTGGCGCGAACGCGGTCACCGGGAACACGACGGCTGGCTTATCTGGTTTGGCCCGACAGGACCCCACCTCGGACCGGGCCCACCCGCGGCGTCTCGCTGGGGGCGACACGCGGCGCGAAGCGGGCCGCGATATGCCGATACCGAACCCAGATGGGCGCGATCACCGACGATCCCCGTGGTTTTTCGATATCGCGAGGAGAGCTGGCCGCTTTCACCCGGCCCGTCGAACTGTTTCGTGAAGTCGGCCCATGAAACCCATCAGCCTGGGCGGCTTCGAACACATGTTTCGTTCGAACGCCGACCCTTGGCGCACCTTCAGCGACGCCGATGAAGCCTTGAAGCGCGCGGCGATCCTGCGGGGGATGGGGGGTGGCCCGATCGGCCGGGTGCTTGAACTGGGCGCCGGAAATGGATCCAACAGCGTTGCGATCGCCGGGCGCTCGCTGCGGCTCGACGCCACCGAGGGCACGGCGACCGGCGTTCGCCTGATTGCAGGCGTTCTCGCGGGCTATCCGCGCGCCCGCGCGCTTCGCCTGGTCCTCCCCGGTCGGCTGCCGCGATCGACCTATGACGTGATCGTCATAGCGGAACTGCTCTACTATCTACGGACGCGCGAGATGGAGCAGGTCGCGCGGTCGGTGGCGCGGGCGCTGCGTCCCGGAGGCAGGCTGGTTCTCGCCCACCACCTGATCGATTTTCACGATTTCGCCCAGCACGCCGCCGGTGTTCATGACCGCTTCCTAGGCGCCACCAGACGAATCTGGCGGCCCCTCGTTCAGCACCGCGCACGCCGGTGGCGCGTCGTGACCTACAGCGGATCCTGATCGGGGCTCACCCCTCGCCAAGCGCCCGCACGTGCGCCAGGGCCGATTGGCCGAGCGCCTCGAGGTCGTAGCCGCCTTCGAGCGAGGAGATCACCCGCCCGCCGCACCGCCGCCGCGCCACCGAAACAATCGCGCGCGTCGCCCAGGCGAAGTCTTCCGCCTCCAGCGCCTGCTCAGCCAGCGGGTCGCGCGCGTGGGCGTCGAACCCCGCCGAGATCAGGATCAGGTCGGGGGCGAAGGCGTCGAGACCTGGCATCAGGTTCTCAAACGCGGCCCGCCAAGTCGCCCGAGGGGCCATCGGCGCGACCGTGGCGTTGACGATATTGCCGACGCCGGTCTCCGATGGCGCGCCCGTGCCTGGATAGAGCGGCCACTGGTGGATCGAGGCGAAGTAGAGGCTGGAGTCGGCCTCGAACGCCGCCTGGGTGCCGTTGCCGTGGTGGACGTCGAAATCCACCACCGCCACCTTGGCGTAGCCCACTCCCTGGGCCACGCGCGCGGCGATGGCGACGTTGGAGAACAGGCAAAAGCCCATCGACGCCCCGGGCTCGGCGTGGTGGCCTGGCGGGCGCACGGCGCAGAACGCCCGCTCGGCCTCGGCGGCGGCCACGGCGCGGACAGCGGCGGCAACGGCGCCGGCCGCCCGGCGCGCGGCGATGAGCGAGCCGGGCGACATGCCGGTGTCGGGATCGAGTTTGACGAAGCCGGTCTGGGGCGCGGCCGCCACGATGCGCTCGATGTAGCTGGCCGGATGGATCAGCAGCAGGTCTTCCGTTGCGATCTCGGGCGCGAGCCGGCGGTCCAGATCCAGCCCGATGGCGTCATCCAGCGCGCCTGTCACCGCACGCAGCCGGTCCGGCTGTTCGACGTGGGCGCGGCCCGCGACGTGTTCCAGCATGTCGGGATGGGTGAAGAGGAGCAGGGTCATTGTTCCAGTTCTAGCGTCAAGGCGCTCGCTGTCCTACTGGGCACAGGGCGCGACCTTTCTCCCCAACCCAGGACACCACCGATGGCCCTCGACCCCGAACTGCGAGCTTCGCTCGTCCTGCCGGCGATCTGCGCGCCGCTGTTCCTGGTCACCGGGCCGGACCTGGTGCGCGAGGCGTGCAAGGCCGGCCTGATCGGCGGCCTCCCGAGGCAGAACGCACGGGACTTCGAGACCTTCGAGACCTGGCTGACCGGTATCCGCGCCGACCTCGACGTCCATGAGCAATCGACCGGCCGCCGCGCGGCGCCGATCGCGGTAAACCTGCCCACCCGCTTTCCGGACGCCGAACTGAAGACCCACTTCGACCTGTTCGCCCGCTGTGGCGTCACGATTCTGCTGACCGTCGGCGGCGATCCCACCGACATGGCCCGCCGCGCCCACGACGCCGGGTTCATGGTGATGCACGACATCACCTCGATCCGCTTCGCCGAAAAGGCCATCGCCGCCGGGGTCGACGGCCTGATCTGCATCGGAGCGGGGGGAGGGGGGCATTCGGGAACCATCAGCCATCTGGCGCTGATCCGCCAGATCCGGGCGATGTTCGACGGGATCATCGTGATGGCCGGGGCGGTGTCGGACGGCGCGACGATCCGCGCGGCGGAGATCCTCGGCGCCGATCTTTCCTATCTGGGCACCCGGTTCATCGCCACCCGGGAATCCGAGGCGCCGGCCGCCTACAAGGACCTGCTGGTCAGCCAGAGCTCGTCCGACCTGATCTACACCGGCAAGGTGGCGGGCGTGCCGGCCAACTGGCTGGTCGAATCGCTGCGCATGGCCGGGCTCGATCCGGCGGACCTGCCCGAACCGCTGGGCCGCGGCATGCGCCACGACCACCTGCCAGAAGGTGTTACACCCTGGAAGAATGTCTGGAGCGCCGGCCAGGGGATCGACCTAATCCACGACGTTCCGACGGTGGCGAAACTGGTCGGGCGGCTGAAGGCGGAATACGACGCGGCTTGCCGGATACCGGATATGAGCGGGGTGAGGGGCGTGAATACGACCAGCTAAACGAACCCGAGGTTGGTCGGCGCGAATTTCGCCAGATTGGGGAAGATGGTGTTGAGGTCGGTCGGCGCCACGCCCAGCCAGGCGCCCAGGGTGGCGGCATACTGATCCATCGCCGTGGTCGGGATCAAATAGTCGCCGACCATGTCGGGATTGTTGAATGAACCCGAGTCGATGCCGATGGTCGGGTAGACGCCGTAGATGTCGCCGCCCTTGACCGCGCCACCCATCACGAAGTGATGCGAGCCCCAGCCGTGGTCGGTGCCCGTGCCGTTCGAGGTCAGGGTCCGGCCGAATTCCGAGGCGGTGAACGTCGTCACCGCGGGGCTGATGTCGGCGCCGCCGACGTTGCGCAAGGCCGCATCGAAGTAGGCCATGGCTTGCGAGAGCTGCCCTAGCAGATCGGGGTGTACGGTGTTCTGAAAGTTGTGGTTGTCGTACGCCTCCTGGACGACGAAGAACACCTGCCGCCTTATGCCCATCCGGGGCGCGGCGGCGATCATCGCCGCGACGCCCTGGAGCTGGGCCGCGAGCGGATTGGGGCTCGAAACGCCGCTGAACGGACTTTTGTATGGGGGCGGAGCGAGGACCTGGGGAGACGCCGCGACCGCCGCGTTGACGTAGGTGGCGGAGGCGATCGACTGGGTGACCATGCCGGCGTAGTCGTTGGCGAACTGACTGAGTGAGCTGGTGTCCTGAATCACCGCGCTCAGATCGGCGGGGTCGGTGGGCGCGGCGCCGTTGGTCGTCGGGCTTTGCAGCGCGGTGATCGTCGTGGCGGGCAGGGGACCGGGAGAAATGGCATACTGGCCGGTCTTCAGGCCTCGGAGAAACAGCGCTCCGCCGGTCAAGGAAATCGACGTGTAGGGCGAGTTCGCGGGGTTAAACCCGGAGAGCAGGTCGGCCACGGCGCCGCCCCATCCCCCCTGCTTGCCCTGGGCGGCATAGGCCGCCTGCCAGAACATCTGCTGGTCGATATGTGAACACAGATTGGCGGGGAGCAGCGGACTGTTCGGTGAATATTGGGTCTTGGCGACCGGCTGCAACAGGGGGCCGACATTGGCCATCACCGCCAGCCGTCCGGTCGCGAACAGCGACTGCACCTCCGGCATGTAGGGATGAACCGCGAAGGTGCGCGACGTCGCATTGGTTCCGGCCGGGATGGGCTGCGGCGTCTTGGGAACGATCGGCAGGACGCCGCCCCAGTTCGCCGGCGTCATGTCGACGCCTGGCGCGGGCGGCGGGGTCGGGGCCGCCCCCACCGGCATCAGCGCAATGGGTGTAACGCCGCCGGATCGGGCCGAGCTGTAGCGACCCCAGGTGTCTGCATCGGTGGCCAGGACGGTATTATGGCCGTCGTTGCCGCCGAGCAGGAAGATGCACACCAGCGCCTTGTAGTCGCCCGCCGTGGCCGCGGCGGCGGTGGAGGCGGCGGCCAATTGCAGCGCGAGCGGCGCCCCGACGCCGAATACCGACATGGCCCCGCCGGCGCGTAGAAGGTCGCGACGGGTCTGATTGAGGGCGATCATGTCGCGATTACCTTTGTACCAAGTATTCAGGCGCGGCGAGCGTGAAATACACCGCGAGATAGACTCGCCGCGCCAGGGCGGTATTGATCTGGGCCGCCGTGGCGGGCGGGCCAGGGATATTCACCGTGTTCACGGCATGGATGATCCGGGTTCTCAAGGCGGTCGACATTTGCCCATACAGCAGCATCAGACTGAGTTTGTCGGCCAGGGCGGCGGGATTTGCGGCCAGTGGCGTCAGGGTGGGGTAGCTGGTCGAGACGTCGGGTATGCCCGTCTGGCTGTTGTTCGGGCCCGCGCCGCGGTAAGCCGTCCGCAACATCACATTGAGGTAGCCGGCGGTGGAAACGGCGCTGACCGCCTGGAATTCCGGGGCAAACAGGCCACTCTGGCCGAGGGCCGTAGCGGGCGGCGGGATGTAGGTCGGGCTCCAGAAATTGAACACCGAGGGCGCGTCGAGCGTGATCTGGTTCATCGCCGTGGGCGCGGATGTGTCGCCGATATGCCACCAGCCGCTGCTGGAGTTCGCGCCGAAGGCCCGGGCCCAGTTGGCCATTCGAACCACCGGTTCGCGCAGCTTGCCGAAGGTTGGGCCAAGGCTCGGGTCCGAGCCGACGCTGTCGTTTCGGGCTTCTGGGTCGAGAAGGATCGCCTTGACCACGGCGGCCATGTCGCCGCGGACCCCCTTGCCGTTGTTGTTGAACACGGCGGCGACCCGCGAGACATAGGCCGGGCTGGGGTTGCTGGTGACGAGCCGCTGGATCAGCTGTCTGCCGATGAAGGGTCCGACATTGGGATGGTTGAAGATGGCATCCAGCGCGATCTTCAGGTCACCGGCCGGATCGCTGTTCGTCGAGGTGGCGATCGTCACCCCGAGAAAGGTTTTCTGCGCGGTCGAGTGAAAGGCTGGATAGGGCTGCATCGGGTTGAGCCAGCCTTCGAGCGGCTTGTTGACGCCCGCGAACGCCGGAAGCGTTCCCACCGAATTCGGATTGGACGTGTACCAACCGTAGCCCGTGAACACCGACGCCAGCCCGGACACGTCGGCCGCCGAAAATGTGGGGATCGGTCTTCCGTTGGCGTCGGTGACCAGGGAGCCGTCCTGATGCAGCTGGTTGAGCCCAATGGACATCAACTGCATGATTTCCCGGGCGTAGTTCTGGTCGGCATGTTGGCCGGTGGCGGGGTTCTCCTTGAAGTTGCTCATCATGTTCAGATAGACGCCCATCGCCGGATGGAGCGTCACGTCCTGAAGCAGGGTGCGAAAGTTGCCGAACGCATCGGCGCCGAGCATGTCGTAGTACGATGCGGCCGACCGCGCCTTCATGAGTGGGGTGTTGAACGAGATCACGAAGATTTCCGACAGCGCCAGACGCACGCGTTCGCGCAGCTGGTCGTTGTTGGTGATCGCGCCTTTCCAGATGCCGTCATAGACAACCGCGGACGAGATCGGGACGCTGTCGGGGCTGGTGGACGACCACGATAGGGCCCATTGCTGAACATAGTTCAGGGTGGTTGGGCTGGGTGGGATCGCTTCCTGCTGGGCTATCCAGGCGGGATACCCCAGACTCCGCGCATTGGCGATCGACGCGTCGCTCGGCCCGAACGTCGCCTGGGTGAGGAATCTCGCCGCCGAAGCCGGCGCCA
>JANYFU010000055.1 GCA_025359665.1 Caulobacteraceae bacterium | reverse complement strand
CGCCGGCGATTGCGCGGCCTTTGCGAAAGGCTCGGGCGACGGCCACCACATGATCAACCGATCGGGCAGGGTGGCGGTCTATCTCGAAATCGGCTCGCGCCAGCCCGCCGACGTCACCGTTTGCTCGGACATCGACATGATAAGCGCCAACGCCGACGGCCGGTTCACCCACAAGGATGGAGCGCCTTATCCTGGACCATCGGGTCCGGCGCTTCCCAATTCACCATGATCTCGTGGTAGCGTCGGCCTCGCGGCGCTTCCAAATTTGATAAGGTTCCACCAGCGCCTTGGGCAGGGACCGCTCGAACGCCTCATCGAGCGCATACTGCGGCATGGCCTCGCGGATCGCGTCGAGGATCGCCACACCCTGCTTTGAATCCTTGGCGCGCTTGAGCGGGTTGCGCTTCGCCTGCCGCGACATCCACAGCTTCTGCAGCGCGAACCAGCGCGAACCAGCGCGAACCAGCGCGAACCAGCGCGGATCGGGCGCCACGATTCGCGCCGGCGAACCATCCCGGCAAATGACCACGCGATCGACCGAGCGTCCGTTCAGCAGCCACTCCTGCTCCGGCAGCGGAACCGGCCTCGGCTGGTCGAGCCGCGACATCGTCGCCGCCCGCGATGGGGCGACCAGGATCCCAACCTCATAGGCCTTGGCGTTTCGGGCCTGGGGGGTGCGCTCCATATTGACAGTGAACGTTGCGTCGGCGGCTTTCAGCATTGACCAGATTGCCTGACCGCCTTCGTCGACCACGAGCGCCGACCGGGCCACGTCAAAATCATCAGTCTCATCCGGAGCGTCGGGGACGAAACCGCTCGCCTCCACGGCGTAGTCCGGCATAGCGCTTGTGCCTACCACCAGCAGACGGCTACCGAGCAGGCGCCGGCGATCAGCCTCGCGCAGGAGGGCGCCGGCGTCGCTGGCCAGCATCGGCGCTCGCAGCGCGCGGCAGAGGCGGCCGGTTTCGTCCAGGGCGACGCGGCTCGTATCTCGCCGCGCCTTGGCGGTGGTCTTGCGCTGGTGATAGGCGGAGAATCTGGCCTCGTTCTCGGGCGACCATGGCCCCAGACTCTTGCCGTTGCCGCCGCGATCGTTGATCTCGTAGAGATAGGCGCGCGCGTCGATCAGCTTGCGCCGCAGGTCGTAAGGTAGGGCGTGGAGGGTCTGCTCAGCCTCCATCCAGACCTGATAGCGCTGTTCGAGATTGACCAGCGCCCGGGCCTGTTCATCGGAAAACGGTTTGACGACCTTGGGTGATTATCCCACATTTTCGGAGATCCAGGAAATGTGGGATAGGTGGATCGGGGTCCGCGGGCGCACCGTTTTGATGCCGCCGATCCCCGCCACTAGCCTGTCTTCCAAGCAACGGAGTAAACATGTCGACACGCCCGATCAGAGTCGCCTGTCTGCTCGCAGTGAGCTTCGGGCTGGCCGTCACCGTCAATGCCCGCGCCCAGGCCCCGGCGCCGGCGTTCCAGCCGAGCTTTGACGCCGAACTGACCCGCCACGGGGTCATCGGCGGCGCCTTTGCTCTGGTGCGGGAGGCGGGACCGCCGACCCTCGGTTTCCACGGCCAGGCGCGGCTCGACGCGCCGTCACGGCTGGTAGACGCCCAGACTGCCTACAACTGGGCGTCGATCACCAAGACCTTCACCGCCATCGCCATCCTGCAGCTGCGCGACCGGGGGTTGCTGTCGCTTGACGATCCGGCCGTGCGCTATGTGCCCGAACTGCGCGAGGTCCACGACGCCTTCGGTCCGGTCGAAGCCATCACCATCCGCGACCTGCTGACCCACAGCGCCGGTTTTCGCAATCCGACCTGGCCGTGGGACTGCGACGACCCCGCCAATCGCGACTGGCAACCGTTCGAGCCCACCCGCTGGGCCCAGGTCGTGGCCATGCTGCCCTATACCCACGTCGCCTTCGCGCCGGGTAGCCGATGGAGCTATTCGAACCTCGGCTATGTGTTCCTAGGCCAGATCATCGAACATCTGAGCGGCGATGATTTCGAGGTCTACATCGACAAGAACATCCTCAAGCCCCTGGAGATGCACGACAGCTATTTCGACCGCGCGCCCTATTTCCTGCGCGAGCACGTGTCGGCCAGCTATCTGCGCGCGGGCGCCGCGGGGGCTCCACAGCCGCAGCCCTTCGATTACGACACCGGCGTGACTACCTCCAACAGCGGGCTCAAGGCGCCGATCACCGACATGGTGAAGTATCTGCGTTTCCTGGTCGGCGAGCCGGCGAACCCACGCTACGAGACGGTGCTGCGCCGGGCCTCGCTTGAAGAGCTGTGGACCGGTGTGGTTCCCATCGTGGCGACCGGCAAGGAGGGCGCCGCCTACACCGCCGGGCCGCACGGCGAGGCCGGAAAGATGGGCCTGGGCTTCTTCGTCTTCCAGTCGGGCGGCCGCCGATATGTGTTCCACGACGGCGACCAGGGCGGGTTCTCCTCGGAGCTGCTGATCGATCCCGCCGCCCACGCCGCCGCGATCCTGGCGGTCAACACCACCGACACCGGCGCCCCACCGCCAGACGCAGGCACGCGGTGTCGAACACCGAGCCCGATCCCGCGA
>JANYFU010000421.1 GCA_025359665.1 Caulobacteraceae bacterium | reverse complement strand
CTTGCCTTGGCCGCGGCCATTTGCATGCGCCAATCTTTGCTCTGAATCGCCGTCTTGGCCTCGATATCAGGTGGCGCGTGATCCAGAATTTGCTCCGGCTCGAACGGGCTCAACCCGTTCGGCGGCGCAATGGTCTTTGATAGAAGCCGATAGGTTACCGGCTGAAACGTCTTGTCCATATTTTCGGGATCGACCAGCGTAACCGACTTCACGCCCGGAGTGTCGAGTAGCGCGGCGCACAGAGATTCGCAGGGAACGGCGTTTTTTTCGGTAATTCCGCGAGAAATGGGATTCGCGCCGGCCAGAAGCTCTACGTCGCCAGCAATTTTGAGCTGGTTTGGGGAACTGACATCGCCCGTATTGGCCAATACAAAGGCCAAATGATCAGCCGCCGTAAAAAGCGCCGCCAACGCAATGCCGATTGAAATCGCACCGATCGCCGCCAGGACATTTTTCGGGCGTATGGATAAGAACGACAGCATTTTCTGCAGTCCCGCAAATATCACCGTGTAGAAAAATGCCGTTGGCGCCATGCCGAGGATCAACCCAGGCAATAACCCGAATATCAAGCCAATAAAAATAGCATTTGGAACCGCCGCCAGTGCCGAAAGACCGCCCGTTATCAGGAGGGCCGTAAGCGTACCGAACCTCATAGCGGCATCGTCCCCACACCTGACAAAGATCAGTTTTGCAGGCGCGCTACCACCCGGGCCCCGCACGGGGTTTAGCCCAATATGACGAAGATCGACAAACGGGCGCTCCTCGGCCACCGAACTGAATGGCCCCTCGTTGGAAAGCCCGCTCCTGACCGGTCGCCGGTTCTACCGCCTCTGGCTTGAGCTCGCCCGCCGGGGCCTTTCGGTCCCGATGGCGGTCGAGCTGTAGACCCGGCAGCAGGAACACCTTGTTTCCCATTTTGGGAAATGATAGGCTTCCGAATGAACGTCGTGGCGCTGAAAACGCTCCAAGCTTTCTGGGTCGAGCACCCGAGAGCCAGGGGGCCGCTGACGACTTGGTATAAACTTACCCGTGTCGCCGATTGGCGCACGCCGAATGAGGTGTCGGCTACTTTTGGCTCGGCCGATTTTCTAGCCGATAATCGAATCGTGTTCGATATCGGAGGCAATAACTACCGCTTGGTCGTGCGCATATCTTATCGCTTCAAGCAGGTTCTTGTGAAGTTCGTGGGGACGCATGCCGACTATGACGCAATAGACGCCGCCACCGTTGGCTGGAGAAAACCGTGATGACAATCGATACTCGTCTCCGCCCGCTACGCACGGATGCCGATTTTGAAACGGCCCTTGCTGAATACGAACACTATTTCGGACGTGAGCCCGAACCCGGCACCGAGGAGGCTGACCGCTTCGAACTTCTCGGCGTTCTGTTGGCGCGCTACGAAGAGGAACATTACCCCATCGAACCGGAGGATCCGGTCGACGCCCTGACCCATGTCATGGAGACCAAGGGCAAGAGCCAGGCCGACCTCGCCGCCCTCATCGGCGCGCCGAGGGCCTCCGAAATCCTGGCGCGAAAGCGCCGGCTTTCATTGGATCATGTGCGGAAAATCAGAGCCGAATGGGGCGTTCCCGCCGACGTACTGATCTGAGTAGGAGCCGACGGCTCGTCGATTGCCAGACTCGGCGATTGATCCCTAAGGTGGCGAAAAGCCCGGGAGGCGCCGATGAACCGCTACTGGACTCTCTCCGACAAGCCCGTGGGCGCGTGGCCGGACGCCGACACCTTCGTGCTGCGCGAGGCGCCGATCCCTTCGCCCGGTCCCGGCCAGGCGCTGACCAGGACGATCTACATCTCCCTGGATCCCTATCAGTGGGGCTACAAGCGGCGCGGGGTCGAGGCGCCGGGCGCGCCTTGTCACGCGCGGACGGTTTCCCAGGTGGTGGAGAGCCAGATGGAGGGTTTCGCGCCCGGCGACCTGGTGTTCAACACCAACGGCTGGAGCGAATATGCGCTGATGGGCGCGGGCGTGGCGCGGCCCTCCTACATGATCCCGCGCAAGCTCGATCCGGCCCAGGGGCCGATCTCCCTGGCCGTGGGCGTGTTGGGGATGCTGGGCCTGACCGCCTATGCCGGCATGATCCTGCTGGGCGATCCGAAGGCCGGCGAGACCGTGGTGGTCTCGGCCGCCTCCGGCGGTGTCGGCCAGATCGCCGGGCAGCTCGCCCGCCTGCGCGGCGCGCGGGTGGTGGGAATCGCCGGGCGCGAGGAGAAATGCCGCTTCGTGGTCGATGAACTGAGGTTCGACGCCTGCGTCTCCCACCTCAGCCCCACCTTCGCCGCCGATCTGCGCGCCGCCTGCCCGGCCGGCGTCGACGTCTATTTCGAGAATGTCGGCGGGGCGGTGTTCGACGCCGTCCTGCCGCTGTTCAATCTCGGCGCGCGGATAACCATCTGCGGCCTGATCGCCCACTATGGCGACGAGGCGGGGGTCGACGCCCGGGCGGCGCTGATGGCGCGCGGCGCGGCGATCTTCACCGAGCGGAGCGTGAAGGTGAGCGACTTGTTCGTCGGCGACTATGTGGCCGAGCACCATGACGCCTTCCTGCGCGAGGTGGCGCCCCAGGTCGTCGCCGGCGAAATCCGCTACCGGGAAGACCTCCGCAAGGGGCTGGAGAACGTGCCGGCCGCTTTCGCCGAAATGCTGAAGGGGAGCAATTTCGGCAAGACGCTGGTCCGCGTGGGCGAGGATCCGACCGCCGGCGTGTGACACCGTCGGCGGACCGATGCTATGATGCGCCAAAGCGGCGACTGAACGCCGATCCTGAAACGGAGGAAATCCCATGTCGCACCCGTTGTTGACCGCGACCGTGCTCGCCGTCTCGCTGGCGGCCGTCGCCGGACTGGCCGGTCCGACCCAGGCGGCCCCGTCCGCCGCGGCCCTGCAGGCCGACCAGAGCCGTCCGGCCGCCGACCGGGCTCGCGACGAGACGCGCAAGCCCGCCGAAATGCTGGCCTTCGCCGGCGTCAAGGCCGGCGACACGGTGATCGAACTGGTGCCGGGGGGCGGATATTTCACCCGGATTCTCAGCAAGGCGGTGGGACCTAACGGCCATGTATACGCCGCCGCCCCCGACCCCAAATCCACCGACGCGGAGCCCGCCGCCGCCGCCATCGCCAAGGAGCCGGGCTACGCCAATATCACGGTGATTCCGGTGACGGCCACCGGCCTGAGCGCCGCCCCGACCGCCGATGTGATCTGGACGGCGCAGAACTATCACGACATGCATCTCTCGCGGCTGAAGGTGGACGTGCCGGCCTTCGACGGACTGCTGCTGAGCAAGCTCAGGAGCGGCGGCGTTTTGATGGTCATCGACCATGCGGCCGTGGCCGGCGCGCCGGTCACCGAGACGGCCGACCGCCTGCACCGCATCGATCCCGCCTTCGCGCGCGCCGAGATCACGGGGGCCGGTTTTGTTTTCGCCGGTGAGAACTCGTCTCTGCGCAACCCCGCCGATCCGCGTACGGCCCTGGTGTTCGATGCCTCGATCCGAGGCAAGACCGACCAATTCGTCTATCTGTTCAGAAAGCCCTGACGCCCATCGCGCCTTGCCATTTTTCAAACGCTTGTTAGTCATGCCGCGGCGCCGCGAGGGCGCGTTTCGCGGGTTTTGATCCATGGCTGACGACAAAACAGGCGCCATCGCCGCGACCGCCGTGGTGGATGAGGATCAACCCACGCCGCTGGCTCCGGATATGCCGCCGGAGATCGGCTCGCCCCTGGCGCGCTTCAAGGGCCAGGCTCCGGAAGCGCCGGCCTGGTTCCACGAGGCGGTGGCCAAGCGGCCTGAGAGGACCCTGGTGCCGGTCGATGGGGCCAATATCGAGCTGCTGGTCTGGGGCAAGCTGGGCGCGCCCGGCCTGATCCTGGTCCACGGCAACAGCGCCCACGCCGACTGGTGGAGCTTCATCGCCCCGTTCCTTGCCGACAACTATCGCGTGGCGGCCATGTCGCTGTCGGGCATGGGCGGTTCGGACTGGCGTGACAGCTACAGCTTCGAGACCTTCGCCACCGAGATTCACGAGTGCGCCAAGGCCGCCGGCCTCTATGAGGCGCCCGTCCCGCCGATCTACGCCGGCCATTCGTTCGGCGGCGCCCAGGTGTTCTATTCCGCCGCCCATCACCCCGAGCGCATGCGCGCCTGCCTGCTGGTCGACACCGGCTTCGGCGGGCCGCCGAGCCCCGAGGAGATCGCGCGCTGGGAGGCAGAGGAACGCGCCGCGGGCCGCACTCCCATGCGGTTCGGCGGACCCAGGATGCGCGGCGCCGAGAACAAGGTCTATCCGACTCTCGAAAAGGCCCTCACCCGGTTCCGCTTCATGCCGCCGCAGGTTCCGGGCAATCTTTATATCGCCGACTTCATCGCCCGCCGCTCGCTCAAGCCCGCGCCCATGTCCGACGGTTCGGGCCAGGGTTGGACCTGGCGCTTCGACCCAGGCCTGTGGACCAAGCTCGACCGCACCGGCATGACCGCCATCGACGGAAGCGCCGTGGCCGTCCCCATGGCCCACATTTATGGCGACCGGTCAGAGATCATCAAGCGGCACGGGCTGGGGTCGGGCCGGGGCGACCAGATCCCCTCGACCGTGCCCCGGATCATCATTCCCGACAGCGAGCATCACATCATGGTCGACCAGCCTCTGGCCCTGGTCGCCGCCATGCGGACCATACTCGCCGTCTGGCCAGCTTGAGAC
>JANYFU010000382.1 GCA_025359665.1 Caulobacteraceae bacterium | reverse complement strand
GCAATTCTGTGAGTTTGCATATTGCAACATACTTTCGCCCGGTTGTCAAGCTGGGATTGGGGCGACGGCCTATTCCTCAAACGCGTAGGGGTTGAGAATCTGGCGTCGCCACATCAGGCCCCGATCCACCTCGCTGAGCTGCGCCTCGTCACAGATCTCTGGCCAAGCCTCGTGGATGGCGCCAACCTGATGGTCGATGATGGCGTTGGCCTGGGCTTGGGTAAGTTGGAAATTCACCGCGGCCCGGCGGCAGACCGCCAGCCGGCTCATCCGCTCGGCGCCCACGATCAGCATGGCTTGCGAGGTTTCGTTGCCCGCCCGCCCCTGGGGGCAGATGTCATAGGCCGGCGTCAGCCTCAGCCTGTCGCCGTCCCAGAACGCCGCGTGGTTGCGCGCGTGATCGTCGTTGTTGCCGGCCAGGATGTTCAGCACCAGCCGGCCGAACACTTCGCGCAAGGTGGCGCCTGGATCGGCGAATCCGTGCCGGATAAGGGTGCAAAGATCTTCATAGCTGGCGTAGCGGGCCATGCGTTCATCGAGACCCAGCAGGGTCAGGCCCGAAACCATGGCCCGACGGGTCCAGCCATCCCCCGCGGGCCGCCGGTCGAAGCGTTCCACCAGCAGCACGTCCCGACCGGCGGCCCGCGTCAACCGCACCGGCGCGACATCGAGGCCGACGCGGCTGGCCAGCCGCATGGCCACGTATTCGCCCTTCACCACGTTGAACACATCCGACGGCGAGGAGAACTTGGCGATGTAGCTTTTGTCGCCCTCGCGGATCAGCGCCTTGGGCCGCGCTCCGCCTATGGAGCTACCGTGAAAGAGCGCCTGCTCGAGCGCTGGCGGCAGTGTCTCTCCGTGTTGCACGAGGTCGGCCGCTTGCATCAGCTCGTCGAGCGAGGCGGCGCGAGCCTCACGGGGAACATAGGCCAAGGCGGAAGCCTGAAAATCCAGGGCGCCGATGCGGTCGGATCCCGAGTCGAGGAGGTAGGTCAGTTCGTCAAGCTGATCCACGTCGATCTGGTCGCGCCTGGCGCCGAACCGCCGGTTGATGATCACGCGGCGCCCCCAGGCGTCGGGCGCGGCGTCGCGCAGACAGCTGGGCATGTTCAACCCCGGCAAGGGTCGTTGTATGCCAGGCCGAAGCGGCAATTCTGGCGTGTAGATCGACATGGCGTTGTCGCGCGCCAGGTAGGAGCGGCCATAGTTGAACACCAGTTCGCCGCCGTCCCTGGCCAACAGGCCCGCCACCACAGGCTCCGTGGCGCCCGGCAGCCAGATCCAGACATAGGCCTGATCGGGGGCCTGATCGGGACGAGGCTCAGAACTCATCCTTGACAACCTTCGCCGTCCCGCGGATCGATTTGGGCAGCAATGCCAGCCGTTCGCCCTCGGCGATCACTCGGGCGGACACCGCATGGCTGTCCGACGCGAACAGTGGCACGCCGACAATCGCCGCCGTTTCGAACGCGGCGCCCACCGAACAGCCCGGATCGCCCCGCTCGATCCGATACAGCAGGGCGCGTGAAATTCCGGCCCGCGCCGCCAGTTCTGCGGTGGTGATCCTGCGCTCGATCCGCCCGACGCGGATCAGCTGGCCGAGCAGTCGCGCCGCTTCGAGGGCGTAGCGCGACATGGCGCGTTGGGCCGGCTTCGACATCAAAAATGTCTCATAAATAACGATTAAACATGCTCAAGACCTGTTTATGAGACGAATTTCTAGGGCGCAAGGTCGCAACTGACACCATGCGCGCGGCAGCCACCCTTGAGTGGATCAGGCAAGCGCCTCACTGGCGGACTGGCGCAGCCAAAACGCTCAAGCAAAAAGCGAGAAAGCTGAATCGACTTTCAAAGCCGAAAGCGTGAGAGGGCAGTTCCAGGAGCGCCTCGGCGTGTTCCGGACGCCCAAATCATTCCTCAAAGACGGACACCCAGGCCTCAACCATTCCCGGGTGTCACCTCGATTTTCATCAGGTCCGGAATCTGCATATTGCAATATATTTTCGCCTGATTGTCAAGCCCGCCAGCTTCTTCCGGCCGCGTCAGGCCGCGCTTTCGATCCTCCGCGCGATCCAGTGATTAAGACTGACCCCCTCGGCCCGGGCCAGCGTGGCCGCCCGGCGATGGATCTCCGGGTCAAGCCGAAGCGGAACCTTGCCGCTGTAGGGCCGGTCGGGCGCCTCGCCGCGTTGGGCGCAGAACCTTAGATAGTCATCGATGCTGTCGCGAAACGCCTGCTCGACCGCGGCGAAGGTTTCGCCCTCGAAGGTGATCACATCGCGAAGCCCCGCCACCCGGCCGGCGAAGGCGCCGTCATCGGCTTCCACCGTTCCCAAATAGCCTTTGTATTCAAGCATCAGTCTGGTCCTTTCCCGGCTTCACGCCAGCTGCGATGAGAACGTCACGCACCGCCCGCACCGTGCTTCTCTTGGTGTCCGGGCTTGGATACGGTCGGTGAAAAACCGCCCGAACGCCCCCTAGAGCCACACGGACTCGAGAACCGGCCCCCTCGCTGATCTCCGCGCCGACCGCCCGAAACAGGGCTTCGATATCGG
>JANYFU010000299.1 GCA_025359665.1 Caulobacteraceae bacterium | reverse complement strand
CCTACGCCCTTGGTGGTGTAGAAGGGATCGAACGCCCGCTCGATCACCTCCGGCGGCATGCCCGATCCCATATCGGTGACACAGATCAGCACATACTGGCCGGCGGCGGCTGACGGATTGTGCAGCGCATAGTCGTCGTCCAGGTCGGCGTTGGCGGTTTCGATGGTCAGGTGGCCGCCATCAGGCATGGCGTCGCGGGCGTTGATGCACAGATTGAGAAGCGCGTTTTCCAATTGGGCGGCGTCGGCGTAGATCGGCCACAACCCGCCGGTGAGCACGGTTTCGACATGGATCTGCTCGCCAATGGTGCGGCGAACCAGTTCGGACATGCCACCGACCAGCCGGTTGGCGTCCAGTCCGACCGGCGCCAGAGGCTGCTGACGGGCGAACGCCAGCAGCCTGGCCGTGAGTTGCGCCGCTCGTCTGGCGCCTTCCTCGGCGTGTTCGATTCCGAGACGGGCGCGCAACGGATCGGTGGTCAGACGCCGCTTGGCCATGTCCAGCGAGCCGATGACGATAGCCAGCATATTGTTGAAGTCATGCGCGATGCCGCCGGTAAGCTGGCCGACAGCTTCAGCCTTCTGCATCTGCCGGACCTGCTCCTCGACCAGGGCGCGTTGCGCCGTCTCTGCCAGCACCCTGTCCAGGGCGCCCTTCAGCTCGACGGTGCGCTCAGACACGCGCCGTTCCAGTTCGGCGTTGGCGTTGGCAAGCTTTTCCTCGGCCAGCCGCGCCTCGGTGACATCCGCCGTCACGCCCGCCAGCCCGATCACGGCGCCATCGGCGTCGCGCAGCGGAGACTTGGTCGAGCGAAAGGTGCGGGTGCTGCCGGTGGGATCGGTGAACCGCTCCTCGACAACCTCGACCACGCCCGATTGCATGATCCGCCGATCGGTAGCCACGATGGCCTCGGCCTCGGCGCGGTCGGTGGCCCAATCCAGGTCCGTCAGCCCCAGAACCTGTTCAGCGGGCTTGCCGATCAAAGCCAAGGTACTGGGATTGGCGTAGAGCATCCGGCCTTGCCGGTCCTTGGCGAACATCAGGTCAGGCGTGGCTTCACCGATCGCCGCTACCAGGGCCGCGGACCGGGCCGCCTTCTGTTCGCTGGCGTCGCGCGACTCGTTGGCTTCCCGCACGGCTTCCAACAGCCGCAGGCGGCGATCGGCGCGCACCCAGGACACCGCGCCGACCCCAGCCAGGGCCGCCGACACCAAAGCACCCAAGGCCAGAACGACCAGATATAGCCTGGCCGTCATGGCCGCGCGCTCCGTGGCGCGTTCGCGCGCCTGGAGAAGACACTGCTCTTGCGACATCACCGCGGCGATGACGGCGCGGGTGGCGTCCATGACGGTCTTACCCTGGCCTTCGCGGACGAGGTCGACCGCCCGCCCGCGCTGGCCGTCGCGGGCGAGATCCACCGTCGTGGCCAGGATCTTCAACCGTTGATCGACGAGCACGGAAAGTCGGTTCAGATTGACCTGCTGCGCCGGATTATCGCCGGTCAGCGCCCTCAACGCGTTCAAATCCGCCAGCACCGCTGGCCGGCCGCGCTCATAGGGTTCGAGGTAGGCCGGGTCATCGGTCAGCAGATAGCCCCTCTGCCCTGTCTCGGCGTCCTGCATCGCCGACAACAGACGCTGGCCCGTCAGCATCGTCCGGTAGGTATGCGCTTCCCAGCGCTGGGCGGTGTCCCGATTCGCGGTGGCGCGGTTGGCGAGGGCCGCGATCAGCACGATGATCAAGGCCAGCGCGATCAGCGCGGCCAGCAGCAGCGGCCATTGACGCCAATTGAGCCCGCCCAGGTGGCGAGGATTCGAGGGACCGGGGCTCGCGTTCATGTCCCGGCTTTATACATGCCTTTGGCGGCCCGCCGAGTGGGCCATCCGTGGGTTCTGTTTGACAGGTGCGAACGGTTGCCTTGACAGGTGAAATTAATTATCTTAATTCTCATCTCAGGATAATTGAGGTTTCTGGTGATTAAAAAAGACATTCAGGATTGGCATGAACTCACCCGTTTGACCGCTGGTCGGGATTTCGTGGTGGAGCGCGTGCGGCTGGCGGACAAGGGTATCGCTATCGAGGGCGCGTTCGCCCCCCCAAGCCTGGCCCGGCTGACGGCCGAGGATCAGGTGTTCGTGGCCGCCTTCGTTCGCGCCCATGGGTCGATCAAGGAAATGGAGCAGGTTTTCGGGGTCAGCTATCCGACCATCAAGGCGCGGTTGAGCCGCATCGCCGCCGGCCTGGAGTTCGTCGACACCAGCCCGGGGCCGGCGCGGTCGGAGGTGCTTGAGCGCCTCGCCATCGGGGAAATCACCGCCGATCAGGCGATCGCCGAACTGGAGATCCAGTCATGAGAAGCTTGCAGCGGTGGGAGCCGGCCGTGGCGCGGCGCGGGGACCTGAAGGTCGCCCGTCCCTACCGCGTCGCCCGAGGTCCGGTGGTGATCCGACTGTGGCTACCGCTGACGCCGCTGGTCACGCTGCTGTCGCCGTTGGCCATGCTGGCCGCGCCGCTGCTGGACCTGCACCCCGCCGGTCGGCGGCTGCGGCCGATCCGCGCCGCCTGGGCGCTGGGCGGGCTACTGCTCAGCCTGTCCGGAACCCGCATCGAAGTGGACAGCCCCAGGGCCAGTATCCGCATCCATATCCTCTAAGGACAACGCCGATGAATGAAGACCGCAAACGCGTCCTCGCCATGCTGGCCGAGGGCAAGATCACCGCCGACGAGGCGGAGCGCCTGCTGGCCGCCATGGACCGTGGCGCACCCGCCAGCCCGCGCGGGGACTTTGAAGTCACCGCCCGTGGCGCGCCAAAGTATCTGCGGGTCGAGGTGGACGCCAACCAGTCCCGAAGCGGTCCGACCAAGGTCAATATCCGCGTGCCGATGATGCTGCTTCGCTCGGGCGTGCGGCTGAGTTCGCTGATCCCGCCTGCCGCGCGCGACGAGATCAACGCCGCCATGGCCCGCAAAGGCGTGGCCTTCGATATCAATCAGCTGAAGCCCGAGAACCTGGAGGCGATGATCGCCCAGATGAGCGAGCTGACCCTGAATGTCGACAACGACCGGGCCAAGGTGCGAATCTATTTCGAGTAGCCCTAAACCAGCCGGCTCTGCTCCACGGCCGCGGCGATGAAGCTGGCGAACAGGGGGTGGGGCGCGAAGGGTCGGCTTTTGAGTTCGGGGTGGAACTGAACGCCGATGAACCAGGGATGGTCGGTTCGCTCGACGATCTCCGGGAGCAGGCCGTCAGGCGACACACCGGTCATCTTCAGGCCAGCGGCCTCGAAAGCGTCGCGATAACCGATATTGACCTCGTAGCGATGGCGGTGGCGCTCGCTGATGGCGGCGGCGCCATAGATCGATTCGATCCGCGAGCCTGGTGTCAGCACCGCCTCATAGGCCCCCAGGCGCATGGTGCCCCCCTTGTTGTCGTTCTCGCCTCGCGTCTCACGCTCGTTGCCGCGAACCCATTCGGTCATCAGCCCGACCACCGGGTCGGTGGTGGCGCCGAACTCCGACGATGACGCGCCGACCAGACCGCCAACGTTCCGCAGGGCCTCGATCACCGCCATCTGCATGCCGAAACAGACCCCGAAATAGGGCACGGACCGCTCGCGGGCGAACTGGGCGGCGCGTATCTTGCCCTCGGAGCCGCGCTCGCCGAAGCCCCCCGGCACCAGAATGCCGTGCACGCCATCGAGGCGGGCGGCCGCGGCGCCGTCCTCGCCCTCGAACGCCTCGCTTTCGACCCAGTCCAGATTGACTTTGACGCGGTTGGCCATGCCGCCGTGGCTGAGGGCCTCGATCAGGGATTTATAGGCGTCCTTGAGGATGGTGTATTTACCCACCACCGCGATGGTGACCTCGCCGTCGGGATGGCTGGAGCGCTCGACGACCTTGCGCCATCGGCTCAAGTCGGGGGCCGGAGCGTCGCGGATGCCGAACACATCGAGCACCTCGGCGTCCAGGCCCTGCAGGTGGTAGTCGAGCGGCACCTGATAGATGTCGCTGGAATCCAGCGCCTGGATCACCGCGGACGGACGGACGTTGCAGAATAGCCCGATCTTGCGCTTCTCATCGGGCGGGATCGGCTGCTCGCATCTGCACAACAGGATGTGGGGCTGGATGCCGATCGACCGCAGCTCCTTGACCGAGTGCTGAGTCGGCTTGGTCTTCATCTCGCCGGCGGTCTTGATGAACGGCAACAGGGTCAGATGGACGAAACAGGTGTCGCCACGGGGCAGGTCCTGGCCAAGCTGGCGGATGGCCTCGAAGAACGGCAGGCCCTCGATGTCACCCACCGTGCCGCCGATCTCGACCAGCACGAAATCCACGTCCTCGCCGGCGTCGGCCAGAACGAACTGTTTGATCTCGTCGGTGACGTGGGGGATCACCTGCACGGTGGCGCCGAGGAAGGCCCCTCGCCGCTCCTTGTCCAGGATGGTCTGGTAGATCTGGCCGGTGGTGATGTTGTCGGCGCGGGTGGCCGAGACGCCGGTGAAGCGCTCATAGTGCCCAAGGTCCAGGTCTGTTTCGGCGCCGTCGTCGGTGACGAACACCTCGCCGTGCTGATAGGGACTCATCGTGCCTGGATCGACGTTGAGATAAGGGTCCAGCTTGCGCAGGCGCACCCCATAGCCGCGCGCCTGAAGCAGCGCGCCGAGCGCCGCCGAGGCCAAGCCTTTGCCTAGCGAGGAGACCACGCCACCGGTGATGAAAATATACCGAGCCATGGGATTCCAGACTAACACCGATTCGGTGGGGAGAACGCCCAGGATCGCGACAAGACGAAGTTTTTAAGCCGCCGCCTGAAAGGCCGCGGTCCTGGCGTGGATGGTGGCCGTCAGGGCTTGGGCGGCTTGGTCGCGCTAGGCAGAGGCGGCAGGCTGACGCTGGGAGCTGGAGTGGCGAAATCGGCCGGAGCGCTAGCCGCCGGCGGGGCGGCGTTCTGCGACCGGATCGTCGGCTTGGGCGCTGAAAGGCCCGAACTCGAACCTGCACCTGAGCTCGGCGGGGCCTGAACGGGTGGCGGGGTGGCTTCGCCGGGGGCCGGCGGCGGACGACGCAGCGGGGCGTCCGGATTGATCGATTGCAGCTTCAACCGATTGATGATCGCCTGGGACGAGCGTTCGCGGCCGCCGACCAGGGTCAGGGCGAGGCTAAGGCTGAGGAACAGGGCGAACAGCACCCAGGTGGCCCGGGTCAGAAGATCGCCAGCGCCGCGCGTGGTCACCAAGCCCGTCGGGCTGCCGCCACCGCCCAAGGCCCCGCCCTCGGAACGCTGAAGCAGCACCACCCCGATCAGCGCGAGGCAGACCACGATGTTAAGGGTCAATAACAGGCCAGCAAGCATGCGGAGAACGGCTTTCCAATCCGCGGCCAAACAGGGGCACCGCGAGAAGCGCGGCGTTTAGCATCAAGCCGCGCCGCGCGCCATAGGGTGGGGCCGCCTCGATCCCGCGCGGTCAGATCGCCCGGATGATGGCGAGGAAGTCGCTGGCGACTAGAGAGGCCCCGCCCACCAGGGCCCCATTGACGTTGTCGCGGGACAGGATTTCGGCGGCGTTACCCGGTTTGACGGATCCGCCATAGAGGATCGGAGAGGCCCCTCCATCCTGGCCAAACCGGGCCGTCAAAGCCTCGCGGATCGCACCGTGGACATCGTCGATCTCGCTCAACGTAGGGGTGAGTCCCGATCCGATCGCCCAGACCGGCTCATAGGCGACGGCGAAGGCCCGTCCGGCCAGGATCGCCGGCACGGAAGTCTGTAACTGGTTCTCGACGGTGGCGATGGCCAGGCCCGCGCGCCTTTGGTCCAGGGTTTCGCCTACGCAGATTATGGGCTCCAGCCCGGCCCGCAGGGCGCCCGCCACTTTCGCGGCGACCATGGTGTCGCTCTCATTGCAATAAGCGCGGCGTTCCGAGTGGCCGAGGATAACCAAGCGGGCGCCGGCATCGACAAGCATTTCGGGCGAGATATCGCCGGTAAACGCGCCGGACGCGTCGGCCCGGCAGTCCTGACCGCCGATCTCGATGGGCAGGCCCGCAAGCAACGCGGCCATCCTGGAGATCAGGGTGGACGGCGGACAAAGGGCGACCCGCGTGGCTGGCGCGTTGTCTTCCAGGGCGTCGGCCAGCAGCCGCGCCTCGTCCAGAGCGGCCTCCAGGCCATTCATTTTCCAGTTTCCGGCGATCAGCGGGCGGTTTTGCGTCAAGGCTGGTTTTATCCCTCTGGCTTGCGGCGGATGACTGGGGTCCACTATACCGACGTTCCCGCGGGCGCCATCCAGCCCGCCATCAAGACGGCTCCTGAACCCCTATGACCGGCACTCTACGTTCGACAGCCAGGAATCCCGTCGCCATCGCCCTGATGGGCCTGCTGATTCTGGTGTTTTTGGTGCTCGGGGTCGGCGGCGGCGGCCGTTTTCCCGACGCCTTCAAGGGCTCGCGGGCCGACGCCGTGGTCACCGCGGGTGGGCACGGCATGTCGTCCATCGAGTATAAACGGATTTTCGAGCAGCAGAAGCAACACTACGAAGAGCAGACCAAACAGCAGTATACCGCCGATTTCCTGATCCGTAACGGCTTCGACCAGCAGCTGCTGAACCAGATCGCCCTGGACCAGGGCCAGGCCGAGATGCTGGCGCGCATCGGCGTGGTCCCCGACTCAAGCTTGATCGACGCGCAGATCAAGCAGATCCCCGTGGCCTTCGACAGGGTGACAGGAAAGTTCAGCGAAGCACAGTTCAACCAGTTTCTGGCCAGCCAGGGTCTTACGGCCAGGCAGGTGCAGACCGACCTGGCCGACGAACTGGCTCAGCGGCATTTCGCCCTGGCGGTGATCGCCGGGTTCAAGGCCCCGCGCGCCTATGCGGCCCTGAGCGCCATCTCGGCGCTGCAGTACCGGGACGTGAGTTATTTCGTACTCGACCCCAGGGCGGTGGTGCAGCCGACGCCGCCAACCGACGCCCAGTTGACCGCGCTGATGAAGACCAACACAGCTCAGCTGATGCGCCCCGAGATGCGCACCATCACCCTGGTGCGGTTCTCCGCCGCCGCCCTCGCTTCGACCGTCTCGGTCACACAAGCGGACATCCAGAAGGAATTCGATTTCCGCAGGGACACGCTTTCGACGCCGGAAACACGCGTCGTCATTGAAATTCCCGTGAAAACCACGGCTGAAGGCGCTCAGGCCTCGGCGCGACTGGCCCGGGGCGAGAATCCGACCGTCATCGCCAAAGCCCTGGGAACGGAGCCGGTGATCTATGCCGACAAGCCCCGGTCGGCGATACCCGACAGCAAGATCGCCGCGGCCGCCTTCGCACTCAAGGAAGGCCAGACCAGTGATCCGGTTCAAGGCGATCTGGGCCTTGCCACCCTGAAGGTGGAAAAAGTCAGCCCCGCGAAGATCGCCACGCTGGACTCGGCCAAGGCCAAGATCGAAGCCGACCTGAAAGCCAAGGCAGCCAAGAACGCGGCCTATGAGCTCAGCCAGAAGTTCGACGACGCCCGGCAGGCGGGCGCCAGTGTCGCCGCCGCCGCGCAGAAGGCCGGCGTCCCCACCACGACAGTGGGGCCGTTCACCGCCGAGGGCGCGGATGGCGAGGGCAAACCCAATCCGCTGCTAAACGACAAGATCGTCAAATCCGCCTTCGCCATGTCCGCCGGACAGGAATCGGACGTTCAGGACGCAGGGTCCGGCGAATACTACGCCATGAAAATAGAGGCCGTAGCGCCACCCGCCCTGCCCCCGCTCAACGAAATCCGGCCGAGACTGGTCGAGGCCTATATGCGCGAACAAATGCTGGCGGCGCTTCGAGCCAAGGCCGAGGCGCTGATGGCCGCGGTCCGCCAAGGAAAACCCATGGACGAGGTCGCCTCCGGGGTGGGCGCCAAGGTGGTGCGCCAACCGGGCATGCAGCTGATCCAGGTCGAGCAGTACAGGACGCTGGGCCGCGAATTCGTGACCTCGATCTTCGGGCAGAAGCCGGGAGAAGTGTTCGCCGCCGGCGCGCCGAACGGCGTGTTCATCGCCAGACTCGACGCCGTGCGTCCGGGTGATGTCGCGACAACCGCGCGGTTCCTGGAGAACATCCGGCAGCGCGCCTCCGAGGACTATCTGCGTGAGATGGTCAACAGCGCCAAGATCGCGGCCGCTCACACCATTAAAGTCGAGGTCAACCTCAATCTGGCCCGTCAGACCATGGGCGTGGACCCGGCGAGCGTCGCGACGCCCGGCGACAAGAGCGCCCCGAAACCCAAGTGAGCGTCCAGCCCGACTTTGGCGCCTTCGAGCCGGCCTATCGGGCCGGGCGGCCGCAACTGGTCTGGCGACGCCTGATCGACGACCTGGAGACGCCAGTCTCGGCCTATCTGAAGATCGCCCACGGACGGCCCTACGCCTTCCTGTTCGAGTCGGTCGAAGGCGGCGCCTGGCGAGGGCGGTATTCGATCGTGGCGATGAATCCCGAGATGGTCTGGCGATGCCGAGGTGACAGCGCCGAGATCGCCGAGGGCGAAGCCATCGCGAGGGCGGAGTTCCGAGCCGTTCCCGGCGGGGCGCTGGATTCTCTGCGTGACCTCGCGGCGTCTTCACGGCTCGATATCCCGGCCGGCCTGCCACCGATGGCGGGGGGCGTGTTCGGGGTGCTCGGCTACGACATGGTGCGCCTGGTCGAGCGGTTGCCCGGCGTCTCTCCCGACCCGCTGGATCTGCCCGACGCCATAATGATCCGGCCTAGTATCGTCGCCATATTCGACGCCATCGCCCAGGAAATCATCGTGGTCACCACCGCGCGGCCCTCCGGTCAGGACGCAGCGGAGGCCTATGCGGACGCCGGGGCGAGGATCGACGCCGTGGTCGGCGACCTGGCCAAGGCCCTACCGGAGCGCCCAGCGGCGGCGGCCGCTATCGACGAAACGACCCTGTCTTCACCTGTCGGCCCAGACGCCTATGGCCGGATCGTGGATCGCGCCAAGGCCTATATCCAGGCCGGAGACATCTTCCAGGTGGTGCCGAGCCACCGGTTCTCAAGGCCGTTCACGCCGCCGCCGTTTTCACTCTATCGGTCGCTAAGGCGAACCAACCCCTCGCCTTTCCTGTTCTATCTGAACTTTCCGGACTTCCAGCTGATCGGCTCTTCGCCGGAAATCCTGGTCCGACTGCGCGACGGCAAGATCACCATCCGTCCGATTGCCGGCACCCGGCCGAGGGGTGCGACGCCGGCCGAGGACCTGGCCCTCGAAAAGGAGCTTCTGGCCGACGAGAAGGAACGCGCCGAGCACCTGATGCTGTTGGACCTGGGGCGCAACGACGTGGGCCGGGTGGCGCGGCTGCGCGACGCCGGGCGCAACATGCCCGCCGGTTCGGCGGGCCGGGCGACCGTCAGGGTCACCGAGAGCTTCACCATCGAACGCTATAGCCATGTCATGCACATCGTCTCCAACGTCGAAGGCGACGCCCCCGAGGGGCTCGACCCGGTGGATGTGCTGATGGCCGCCCTTCCCGCCGGCACGCTTTCCGGGGCGCCGAAGATCCGCGCCATGCAGATCATCGACGAACTGGAGAGCGTGAAGCGCGGCGTCGTCTATGCTGGGGCGGTGGGCTATTTCGGGGCCGACGGATCGGTCGATACCTGCATCGTGCTGCGCACTGGCCTGATCAAGGAGGGCGCGCTTTATGTACAGGCGGGCGGCGGCGTGGTCGCCGACAGCGACCCCCTGGCGGAATATCAAGAGACCCTTCAGAAATCCGGCGCGCTAAAGCGGGCGGCCGAAGAGGCCTGGCGTTTCGCATGATCCTGATGATCGATAACTACGACAGCTTCACCTACAATCTGGTCCACTATCTGGACGAGCTGGGCGCCGAGACGCGTATCTATCGCAACGATGTCCTGACAGTGCGCGAAGCCCTGGGCCTGAAGCCCGAGGCCATCGTTCTTTCGCCGGGTCCCTGCACGCCCAATGAGGCCGGTATCTGCCTGGAACTGATCGCCGAGGCCCCCGCCGACCTGCCGATTCTTGGCGTCTGCCTGGGTCATCAGGCTATCGGCCAGGCGTTCGGCGGCGAGGTGGTGCGCGCCAAGACGCTGATGCACGGCAAGACCAGCCAGATTCGTCACGCCAACCAAGATGGTGGCGGGATTTTCGACGGCCTGGCCGATGGTTTCGTAGCCACGCGCTATCACAGCCTGGCCGTGGCCCGGGACACCCTGCCGGATTGTCTGGAAGTCACCGCATGGACCGACGATGGCGAGATCATGGGGCTTTCCCATCGGACGCGCCCGATCCACGGAGTGCAGTTCCACCCTGAATCCATTGCCACCGATGGCGGCCACCAGTTGCTTGGCAATTTCCTGAAGATCGTCGGCGTCCACGCCATGGCGGCTGGCTGAAAAGACGATGTCCGACGCTTTCAAACCCCTGCTCGCCCGTCTGGCCGACGGCGCCACCATGACGCCCGAGGACGCCGACAGCTTCTTCACCGCCTGCCTGCGCGGCGAGCCCACCCCCGCCCAGATCGCCGCCGCGATCACCGCCATGCGCCTGCGAGGCGAGACGGTAGGGGAAATCACCGCCTGCGCCCGGGCGATGCGCGGCGAGGCCCTGAAGCTGGAGCACCCGTATGATGTCGTGGATGTGTGTGGGACAGGCGGCGACGGGGCACACACCCTGAATATCTCCACCGCCGTGGCCTTCGTGGCGGCGGGCGGGGGTCTGAAAATCGCCAAGCACGGCACGCGCGCGGTCTCCTCGAAGTCGGGCTCTTCCGACGTACTCACAGCCCTGGGCGTCAACATCCATGCCGGCCACGCCCAACAACGCCGGGCGCTGGACGAAGCCGGCATCTGTTTCCTGTTCGCGCCGGCCCATCATGGCGCGATGCGTCACGTGATGCCGATCCGCGAAGAGCTCGGGTTCCGGACGATCTTCAACATCCTCGGGCCGCTTTCCAACCCCGCCGGCGCCCGGCGGCAGGTGCTGGGTGTTTATGACGTGCGCTGGGTAGAGCGGCTGGCCCGGGTGCTGGGGGCCCTGGGCGCCGTCAGAGCCTGGGTGGTTTACGGTGACGGCCTTGACGAAATCACCACCGCCGGTTCGACCCACGTCGCCGAATGGTTCGACGGTCGGGTCCGTCTGTTCACCATCACACCAGAGGCCGTCGGTCTGGAGCGTAGCGCGAGGGGCGACCTGCGGGGTGGCGGACCGGCGCAAAACGCCCAGGCCATCGATGATTTGCTGGCCGGCCACGCGGGGCCCTATCGAGACATTGTGATGATGAACGCCGCCGCGGCCTTCCTGGTCGCCGATCGCGCTGAGACGCTGCGCGAAGGCATCGCCCTGGCGGCCGAGGCGATCGACAGCGGCGCGGCGCGGCGGGCGCTCGATGGCCTGATCGAGGCTACGAACGCACCGTGAGCGAGGATATTCTCGCGGCGATCGCAGCCTACAAACGCCTGGAGGTCCAGGAACGCCGGACCAGGATCGGGAGTGGCGATCTCGAGGCGCGGGCGCGCCTGGCGACGCCGCCGCGCGGATTTGGCGCCGCTCTGCTCAAGGCGCATGGATCGGGCCGTCTGGCGCTGATCGCCGAAATCAAGAAGGCCTCGCCGTCCAAGGGCCTGATCCGAGAGGATTTCGATCCGGCGGCAATCGCCGTGGCCTATGAAGCGGGAGGCGCCGCCTGCCTGTCGGTGTTGACCGACATGCCTAGCTTTCAAGGCGCGGATGAGAACCTCGTTCTGGCCCGGGGCGCCACCGCCCTGCCCTCTCTGAGAAAGGAATTCCTGGTCGATGCATGGCAGGTGACCGAATCGCGGGCGCTGGGAGCGGACGCCATACTGGTGATTCTGGCCATGGTGGATGATTCTCTGGCGGGGGATTTGATGGCTGAATCCGTGCGCTGGGGCATGGACGTCCTGGTCGAGACCCACGACGAAGCCGAAATCGAACGGGCCATGGCCCTCGGGGCGACCATGATCGGGATCAACAACCGGGACTTGCGGACCTTTGTCACCGACCTCGCCGTGACCGAGCGGCTAGCTTCGAAAGTTCCGCTAAATACCTTGATTGTAACGGAAAGCGGTATTTTCAACGCGGCCGACGCGGCCCGCCTCGAACGCGCCGGCGCTAAAGCGATGCTGGTGGGCGAGAGCCTCATGCGGCAGGCGGACGTCGAGGCGGCAACCCGCGCTCTTTTGGGATAGGCGCGGCGCCGCCAACTTGACAACCGCCGAGAACACTCAGAGAACACCTGCATCGTTTTTGGTTTGTTCCCGGTTTCCGGGTGATGCGAGGCGGCGATGCTCACGCGTAAACAGCATGAATTGTTGATGTTCATTCATGAACGGATCAAGGAGACCGGTGTGTCTCCGTCGTTCGATGAGATGAAGGAGGCCCTGGACTTGGCCTCGAAGTCGGGAATCCACCGCCTGATCACGGCGCTGGAAGAACGTGGTTTCCTAAGACGCCTGGCGCATCGGGCACGGGCGCTCGAGGTAGTCAAGCTGCCCCAACAGGCCACGACTTCGGCCCCGGCGGGTGGCCGTGGCGTGTTCCAGCCCAAGGTTGTGGAAGCGTCGCGGACGTCCGCCCCAATCGCCGCCAACGAGACGCGAGAGCTATCGGTGCTCGGCCGGATCGCAGCGGGCACGCCGATCGCCGCCATCCAGCACGAACGCGACAAGCTGCATGTTCCGGAATCGATACTCGGCGCCGGAGAGCACTATGTGCTTCAGGTTGAGGGAGACTCGATGATCCAAGCGGGGATTCTGGATGGCGACTACGCCGTGATCCGCAAAGTCAGCACCGCCAACTCAGGCGAGATCATCGTCGCCCTGGTGATGGGCGAGGAAGCCACCCTGAAGCGCCTGCGGCGCAAGGGCGCCTCGCTCGCGCTGGAAGCCGCCAATCCCGCCTATGAGACCCGGATATTCGGTCCCGATCAGGTGCAGGTGCAGGGCAAGCTGGTCGGGCTCATTCGCCGCTACCAGTAGTGGGTATGTTGAAACCGGTCCAAGGCCGCAATCCGCGCAAGGGTTGAGACCAAACCAACCGCCAACCCGACTTGGTCGCGAACACTTCGGCGGCGCCGTTGCGATCAAAGTCGCCTCGGGTCAGGACGGTAGCCGCGCCACAAGCCTGGTTGGGCGCGTCTGCGCTACGAAGCACGACGATATCGGCATGATCGCACATCTCGCGGTAGCGGTCCTCATTCGGCGGCTTATGATTCCAAGAGGCCGCGATGGCCGGTCGGACGCCGCCAGTCGGCAAACAGCCTTTCCGGTTGCAATCGAATACGGATTGCTGGGCCGCCGATGGATCGGCGGGCAGTGTGAAGCCGCGCCTTTGGGCCCAGAGCTGGGTGGCGTATTGGCGCGCGTTCGGTTTCATGGGGATTTCCTGGCCAGCGACAACCACCGCGGCGTCATCGCCATCGGCGGCGATCCAGGCCACCGGAGACACGGGCCGCGGCCAGAGGGCGACAGCGGCGGACATCGGCAGCCCGATCCATCGCAACCGGCCCTGCCACAGGCAGGCGAAAACGATGCCGATGTAGGAAATCGCCAAGGCGATCTCCGGCGCGCTGGAGAAGGTCATCGACGCCCCCGGAGCCGTGGTGAAGACATGGCCAATGGCGATCACCAGCTTGGCGGCCTGACCCGCGACCCAGAGAATGGGCGCGGCTGTCGTCGAATCAAGGCCGAGCGCCTGGGCCAGAAGCGTCAGGGCCAGCGAAGGCATCAACACCGCACTGGCCACGAAATCTGCGCTGAGATTGGCCAAGACACCATAGTTGGCGACGCGGTTGAAGTGCTGGATCGTGAACGGACCGGTCGCCGCTCCGGCCACGAAACTGACGATCGAAAGTCCGATCAGCCACTCTGCAATTTTCCGCATCGCCGCCAACGGCCAGAAGGCTGTCGGCGAATGGGACTTGGGCTGTCGCCAGATCTCGGCCAGGGCAACCAGTGATGCGGTGGCGCAGAATGACATTTCGAAACCCGGCTGGACCACGACATCGGGTTCGATGAACAGAATGACCAGCGCGGCGATAGCTAGCGAATGCAGGCTGACGGCCCGGCGATCGACCACGATCGCCAGGAAGGCGACGCCGGCCGTGATGGCGGCGCGCCTGGCCGGCGGATGGGCGCCGGAGAGCACGAGATAGGCGGCCGCCACCAACAATGCCGCGATCGCGGCGACCTTCTTGCCCGGAACGCGCAAGGCCAGCCAGGGCCACGCGGCGATCAAAAATCGAAAGCCAAAGAAGGCGAAACCGGTAAGGGCGGCGGTGTGAAGGCCAGCGATGGCCAACATGTGAGCAAGGCCGGACCCGCGCAGATCGTCCCGATGGTCCGAGCCCAGCCAGTCCTGATGGCTGGTGGTGACCGCTACGGCGAGCCCGGCCGCGCCGCCGTCTTCGGGACCCATTACAGCGCCGATATCATGCGCGATCCGACGCGCGACCGACCAGCGCAGGGCGTTGACACCCATCTCGAGGCGCAGTCGCCAGCGCGGCCGCGGCAAGCTGGTAAAGATAGGCGGGCTCTTGGCGAGGCCGACACCGCCGATTCCCTCGAACCAGGCGTCGCGGGCGAAATCATAAGCCCCGGGCGCGGCCGGCCCGGGCGGCGGATTTAGCAGGGTCATGAAACGTATGGGGGTTCCAGGCGGCGGCGCGCCCTCCGGACCGTCCGGCGAAGGCACGACTATCCGAATGCGTGTTGGCGTCTGTTCGGGAGAAAGACCCGAGATTCGCACCGGCGCGATTAGCAGCCGCTCGCCCTTCTCACTGGGCGTGGCGATATCGATCACCCAGCCTTCGACGAACGCCAGCCCTTCACGCGTGGGGGCGATGGGAGCCGCCACCCTGTCTGAATGGATCTTCGCCGTCATGAATCCAACCGCGACCAGGGCGAGCAATCCGCCCGCGGTGATCAGGGCGCGGCTCCTGGTCCAGGCCCGAAAAGCGAGGAAGACCACTGCCCCGGCGACGGCCACCGCAATCGCGACCCACAGCGGTGGCTCAACTTTCAGGCCGAGGTAGGCGGCGGCGCCGAGTCCGAAGGCCACCGGAGCCCACAGGCCGATGCGGTCCAGCTGCATCGAGGCCTGGATGCCAAACCAGGCCCAGGCCTCCATCGGGCTAGGAAGGCGAAGGCCGCGCGTGATAGGCAACGCCAAACCCAATGGCCGCCGCACGTCATTAACCGGCGCGGCCTTGGCGCCAACCACCACCGGAATTCGAATGCCCGCCCCCGATCGTCCCGTCGTCACCCGCGTCGCCCCGTCGCCAACCGGCTCCATGCACATAGGCACCGCCCGGGTGGCGCTTTACAACTGGCTTTACGCTCGACACACCGGCGGGACCTACTTGCTGCGTATCGAGGACACCGATCGCCAGCGCTCCACCGAGGCCGCCGTCGACGTGATCCTGGAAGGTCTGGCCTGGCTTGGTCTGGAGCCGGACGCTCCGCCGGTCTTCCAATTCGCTCGGGCCGATCGCCATCGCGCCGCGGTAGCCGAATTGCTGGCCGCGGACAGCGCCTATCCGTGCTGGATGACGGTCGAGGAGCTGGCCGCCGAGCGGGATATCGCCCGGGCCGAGGGGCGGGCCATCCGGTCTCCATGGCGAGATCGCGCGCCGCCCGAAGGGGTCAACCTGCCCCACGTCATCCGCTTCAAGGGGCCTCTGGAGGGTGAGACCATTGTCGACGATCTCGTCAAGGGAACCGTGCGGTTTCGCAACCGCGATCTCGATGATCTTGTTCTGCTGCGCTCGGACGGCGCGCCGACCTACAATCTGGCCGTGGTGGTGGACGATCACGACATGGGCATCACCCACGTCATTCGCGGAGACGATCATCTCAACAACACCGCGCGGCAAAGTCTTATCTACCAGGCTCTAGGCTGGGAGCTGCCTACGTTCGCGCACCTGCCGATGATCCACGGCCCGGACGGCGCCAAGCTCTCCAAACGCCACGGAGCCCAGGCGGTCGGCGAGTTCGCCGAGATGGGCTATCTGCCGGAGGCGATGCGCAACTACCTCGCCCGCCTGGGATGGGGCCACGGCGATGACGAGTTGTTCACCGATGCGCAGGCCATCGCCTGGTTTGACGTCAAGGATGTGGTGAAGGCGCCGGCCCGCCTTGATTGGAACAAGCTAGCTCATGTCAACAATCACTATCTGCGGCAGGCGGATGACAACCGCCTGGCCGATCTGGTCACCGCGAGCCTCAAAAAGGCTGGAACCTCGCTGGCGGAAAACGGTCGTGCGCGTCTGCTGGCCGTCATCCCGCATGTGAAGGAAGGCGCCAAGACGATCGTCGAACTGGGCGAACTCTGCCGCTTCGCGCTTGCCGAACGGCCAGTGACCCTGGACGCCAAATCCGCCGCCTTGCTTACGGAGGAAACCCGTGCGCGCCTCTCTCGCCTGGCCGAACATCTGGCGATGGAGCCGGACTGGTCACCGCCCGCGCTGACCGCCTCCCTCAGGTCCTTCGCCGCCGCGGACGGGGTAGGACTGGGGAAATTTGGCGCTCCGCTGCGGGCCGTGCTCTCTGGAGGACTGCCAGCACCCGACCTCGCCGGCGCTCTTACGACACTCGGACGAGACGAGAGTCTGGGCAGGATTAAGGATGCTCTTTCGCCCGCCGAATGAGGGGCTATAAGGACTTCTCAGCAATTTCTTCGCATTTGCGAGCGTCAGAAACAGGAGCTTTCGGGGCATGGCCGACCACGCGACAATCACAATCGGCGACAAGAGCTACGATCTGGCGGTGATCAAGGGTACGACCGGACCAGACGTTGTCGATGTGCGCAAACTCTATGGCGAAGCGGATGTCTTCACCTTCGATCCAGGCTTCACTTCCACGGCCAGTTGCGAGAGCAAGATCACCTTCATTGATGGCGACGCCGGTATTCTGTTGCATCGCGGCTACCCGATCCAGCAACTGGCCGAGAATTCAACGTTCCTTGAGGTCTGCTACCTCCTGCTGAACGGTGAACTTCCCGACGCGACCCAGTATGTCGACTTCGAAAACACGATTATCCATCACACGATGATTCATAATCAGTTCGATCGTTTCTTTGGTGGCTTTCGATCGGACGCCCACCCGATGGCGATCATGACCGGCGCCGTCGGTGCGCTCTCGGCATTCTATCACGACAGCATCAATGTCGATGACCCCGAGCAGCGCAAGATTTCGGCTCACCGCCTGATCGCAAAGATGCCGACCATCGCGGCGCGGGCGTTCAAATATTCCGTGGGCCAGCCGTTCGTGAGCCCCCGCAACGATCTTAGCTACGCCGAAAATTTCCTGCGTATGTGTTTTTCGGTCCCGGCGGAGGACTGGAAACCCAATCCGATCCTGACTCGCGCCATGGACCGCATCTTTATCCTGCACGCCGATCACGAGCAGAACGCCTCGACGTCGACGGTACGCCTGGCGGGCTCAACCGGAGCCAACCCGTTTGCCTGTATCGCCGCCGGTATCGCCGCGCTTTGGGGTCCGTCTCACGGCGGCGCCAATGAAGAATGCCTGATGATGCTGCACGAGATCGGTACTGTCCAGCGCATTCCTGAATATATTCAGGGTGTTAAGGATCGAAAATACCGACTGATGGGTTTTGGCCACCGAGTTTATAAGAATTACGATCCCCGCGCCACGGTCATGCAGAAGACCTGCCACGAAGTTCTAGCCGAGGTCGGCAACCCGGAAGATCCTCTGTTGAAAGTGGCGATGGAACTTGAGCGAATTGCTTTGAGTGATCCCTATTTCGTCGATCGCAAGCTGTTCCCGAATGTCGATTTCTACTCGGGGATCACGTTGAAGGCGATGGGCTTCCCGATGACCATGTTCACGGTTCTTTTCGCGCTCGCGCGGACAGTAGGCTGGATCAGTCAGTGGAAGGAAATGTTCGAGGATCCGCAGCGCAAGATCGGCCGTCCTCGTCAGCTCTATACCGGTCCAGTGCAACGCGAGTACGCCCCGATCGAGAGCCGGGGCTAAAGCGCCTCAAACGCGTTGACGCCGCATGATGCCGATCACGGCGTCGGCGGCGGCTTCGATCGGATTGAAGATCCCACCGCGCATCACACTCAGAGCAGCGACCTGGGCCTCTACCTGGCGGATTCTCAAGTCGGGACGATCAAGCAGGCGGCCGATATCAGCGGCCAATTGCGGTCCATTGCACCCGTACTGCACCCGCTCGGGAGCGACGAAAGCGCCAACGGCAACGTTGAAAAGGGTTATGTAAGGGGTCCGAATAAGACACTTTGCGATCAAGTGCGTGATGGGATCCAATCTGTAGGCCACCACCATCGGACATCCGGCCAGGGCCAGTTCCGTGGTCACTGTGCCACTGCAGGCCAGCGCCGCGGTCGCCGCCCGCATGGCGTCGAGCCTGCCGCTTTCGGATCGCAGCACAACGGGTTGATGGCGCCATTCGCGCAACCTCGAAACCACTCGATCAGCCACGCTGTCGGCCACGCCGATGACTAGGTGGAGATCCGGGCGCTCGGATTTCAGGCGATCCACGGCGGCTTGGAAGATCGGCATCAGCCGTTCAACCTCGCCGAGGCGGCTTCCTGGCAGCAACAGCAGGATCGGCGTTTCCGGTCCGGCTCCGATCAGGTCTCGAAAGCCGTCTGGATCGGCGCTGGAGAAATCGCGATCCAGAACAGGATTGCCGACAAAAGTCGTCGCCAAACCCTCTCGCTCAAAATAGCCGGCGTCAAAGCTGTGGATGGTCAGAAGGTGATCAACCGCCCGTGCCAGCGTTCGCGCCCGGCCTGGTCGCGTCGCCCAGACCTGGGGCGCTACATATTTTATCAGTGGCAACCGAGAGTCGGCGGCCCGCAACGCCCGCGCCACGCGCAGGTTGAAACCCCAGGCATCTATCAGAATGGCGGCGTCAGGCTGCTGAGCGCGAACAAGTCCGCCCAGTCGCCGCGCTCCGCGCAAGACCTGTGGATAGGCGAACAGCGCGTTGAACGCGCCGACAACGGCCAGCGCCGATGGATCAAAGGCGCTGACCAGACCTTCGGCCGCCAGTTTGGGGCCACCCACGCCAACGACCCGTAAGGATTCGCCAAGGCGGACGCGTAAGGCCCGCACGAGACCCGCGCCAAGCGCATCGGCGGACGGCTCGACGGCAACGATCATCATGCAAGGTCGGGTCGTCACCTAGCTGACGCCGAAGATGAACAGGCCGGCTTCGTCGGCGAGGCGTACCGTTTCCTCTCGCTCCAGGACCAGGAGAAGCCCCATTTCGCCGACGATACCGGCCAGCCCAGCCTTGGCCGCCCGACGCACGGTCTCCGGACCGATGGTGGGAAGATCGATCCTCAGCTCCTGACCCGGTTTGCTGGCCTTGGCGAGCACGCCGCATCGCTCCATTGCGCTCCCGCGCAGAGTCTGGGGAAGTTCAGCCACTCGGTCGAGCATCGCATCAGTGCCCTCCTGGGCCTCAAGGGCCAAAACAAGTCCCCGGCAACAGACGGCGCCCTGTCCAATATCCAAACGACCTATGGCTCTGGCGGCTTCGAGAGCACGGTTGATATCGGAGAGATCGGCCACACCCGCCTCATGGCGGCCGAGGTGGCCGCGTGGAAGGGTCAGCCCCGCCATTACATCATGCGCACCCTCAACCTGGAAACCCTCCCGCTCGAACTCGCGAAGGAGAAAGGAGAGCAGCGCATCGTCCCCGCCGCGCGCCGCCAGAATGGCGCCGGGAAGGACTGCCAAGCCGCGCAGATCGGGTTTCAGGGCGGCCATATCCGGTCGATCAACCTTACCCGCCAGACACACCGCACCACAGCCCGATTGGCGTAACGCCTTGATCCCCTTGCCCAGTTCGGCGATTCCGACGTCGGCGCCGTCAAATTCAAGCAGCGCCCGGTCAGCGAAACCCTTCAATCGAACCACGAACAGCGGCCGGCCCACGGCGCGACAGTGTCTGGCCAGACTGACCGGAAGCGCACCCCCTCCAGCGATCAGGCCTAGCTTGACCATATTAGATCAAATTTCACGCTTCGGCGTGGTCAGCGGGCGATTGGAGTCCGCACGGATGAAGTCGATGATCTCCTTCACCTCCGGCGAGCCCGCGAACGCCACGGCGGTATCTTCGAGCCGTTCCTGGAAGGTTCCTTCCTCTGCGAATAGCAGGCGATATGCGGCGCGAAGCTTGTTGATCGACTCACGGGAAAATCCGCGTCGTTTAAGGCCTACAAGATTCAGTCCCTCGAGGTGAGCATGGTTCCCCCAGACATTTCCAAACGGGATGACATCATGGTTCACCCCCGCCATGCCGCCCACGAATGCATGCCGTCCTATGCGAATATACTGATGCGCGGCGGAGAGGCCGCCCATGATGACATGGTCCTCTACTGTTACATGTCCGCCCAGGGTTGCGTTGTTGACCATGGTGACATGGTCTCCGACCTCACAATCATGAGCAATATGAACGCCGACCATGAAAAGCCCCTGGGAGCCGACGGTCGTCACACCTCGCCCCATCACAGTCCCACGGTGCATGGTTACGTGCTCCCGGATCACATTTTCCGAGCCGATGACAAGACGGGTGGGCTCGCCCCGGTGACCCGCATGTTGGGGCGAACCGCCAAGGACGGCGAAGGGATGGATGACACAGGCCCGGCCGACGACGGTGTGGCCTTCGATAACCACGTGGGAGGCGACGCTGACCCCCGCGCCCAGGGAAACGTTCGCCCCAATGATGCAATAGGGTCCGATGTGAACCCCTTCGCCAAGCTCCGCCGCCGGATCGACAATCGCGGTGGGATGAACCACCCTCACTCAGGCGCATCCACCAGCATGGCGGCGAAATCGGCCTCTGCGGCGAGGCGCTCGCCTACAAGCGCTCGCCCCGCGAACTTCACCACATTGGCCCGGGCCCTCAGTACTTTGACGTCGAGACGAAGCACATCGCCTGGCCTTACCGGAAGGCGGAAACGGCAGTTGTCGACAGACATGAACAGGATGATTTTTCCCTTTGGATCGGAATTCCAGGACTTCGACATCAGCAGCCCACCTGTCTGAGCCATCGCCTCGACGATCAAGACGCCTGGCATGACCGGGGCGCCGGGAAAGTGACCGGCGAAAAACGGCTCGTTGATCGTGACGCACTTGATGCCAACCAACGAGGCGTTGGCCACATACTGTTCAGCTCGGTCGATCATCAAGAACGGCGGGCGGTGCGGAATACGACGCATGATTTCATGGATGTCGATATCGGTGTCGCTCCCCACCGACGTCTCGCTCTGTGTCATTCTTGGTCAGTCCCCCCTGGCAACCGTTTCGCCATACGCGCAAGCGTGGCCGTTTCCCTCATCCATCGGCCAATGGGACGGGCGGGTGTGCCTCCCCAGGTTTCCCTTGCCGGAACATTCTTCATGACGCCCGCCGCCGCGGCCAGCCGCGCGCCCGCGCCGATCGTAAGGTGGTCGGCAATACCCACCTGCCCCCCGAGCATGCAGCCGTCTTCGATCACGGTGCTTCCGGATATGCCGGTCTGGGCGGCCAACAGGCAGTTTCGACCGATGACCACATTGTGGGCGATCTGGACCAGATTGTCGATCTTGGTGTTCTCGCCGACCACTGTGTCGTCGAAGGCGCCGCGATCGATGCAGGAATTGGCCCCGACCGTAACGCCGTCCTGCAGGATGACCCGACCTAGTTGCGGAACATCAACCACGCCCTTTGGCCCTGGCGCCGCGCCGAAACCGGGCTCCCCGATGATCGCCCCGGCATGAATACGGACACGATCGCCAAGCAAGGCGAAACCAACCACGGCGCCGGGGCCGATGTAGCCGTCGCGCCCGATCGCAACGCCGGGGCCGATGGAGGCGCCGGGACCGATCACAGTCCCACTGCCAATCCGGGCGCCTGGACCGACGCGGGCGCCTGGCGAAACGATGACGCCGTCCTCAAGAATAGCCGAGGGATCGACGGCGGATTCACCGGAACCATAGCTCCGCGGTCGCACAAGCCGGTCCGCGGCCTGAGCGTAGGCGGCCTGCGGGAAGGGGGTGATCAGGGCCACGCACGACCAGGGCGCCGAGGAAGCCAGCGCTTCGGTCACAAAGCAGGCTCCGGCCATCGTTGCCTCAAGGCCAGCGAGGTGACGCCCGTCGGCGCAGAACGACAGGTCGTCCACCGTTGCGCCCGTCAGAGAACCAACTCCGGCAATCAGTCGCTCAACCTTGGCGCCCTCAGCGACCCGGGCGCCCGTGAGGGCGGCCAGTTCGCTGGTCGAAGCCGGCGCAAGCACTTCATAAAACCGAGAATCCGGCATCTGAAGGCCTATCGCGCCGCTGTATTGGCTCAGTTCGCCGCCGGAGCGCCTGTATCAAGATGCTCGCGGTCAAAGGGAAACTGCTGCAGCTTTCCATTCAGTGCAGTGATGGCGGCCGGTGTCAGGTCAGAGTCGGGATTCGCCAACATGACCGAACCCTTATCGAGAAGGGCGCTGCAACGATGGGCCTGATAGAGTTGCTGAGCAATGGGCTCAAGTTCCTGAGCGATCCGATTGAGCGCCTTGTCTTGGGTAGCCTTGACTTCGCGCTGACGCAGATCGGCCTTTTGTTGAAAGGCGGTGTAACGCGCCTGGAGCGCCTGCGCCCGGCTTTGCAGGGTGGCCTGATCAAGCGTCGCCTTGGCGGCGTCCAGAGCCTTGCCATCGGTATTGATCGCGGCTTCCTCCGGGTTCAGCTCGGCGCGAACCTGGGTGACGATTTGCTCCAGCCGAGTTCTTATATAGCCCCCGACCGTGGACTGGGCGATGGCCTGATTGACCGAGAGCATGCAGAGCCCCGGGATGGCAGGGCCGTGAGAAACCAGCGGCGGCGCCGCGGGCACGGGCGCCGCGGCTGTGGCGACCGGCTTCGCCGCCGGCGGCGCAGCCATCGCGAATGATCCGGCCAGCGTCACCACGATGGCGCTAGCGGTGGAAAGAGAAATGATTGATTTGTTCATGACAGTTTAGAACCTTGTTGAGGTTGAGAAGCGAAACAATTCAGTGCGATCATAGTCGTTTTTCTTGATGATCTTACTGAAGTCAAAGCGCAGGGGACCTAAGGGTGATTTCCAGAATACGCTCAAGCCGGCCGTGGCGCGAAGGCCCAGATCGTCCCTGACGCCAGTCAGTGGCGCATTGGTGTTGGGATTGAATTTGTTGGTGCGATCCAAAAGTCCCAGCGTGCCGAAATCGGTAAAGAGCGCGGCATGAATCCCATACTGTTCCGGCAGTTTGGTGGGAAGGGTCAATTCAAATGTGCCGATCCCATAGAGTTTACCCCCTAGGGCGTCACCAAACTGAGTATCGCGCGGCCCGATACCGGCAATCTGGAAGCCTCTGAAATCATCGCCACCCTTGTAGAACCGATCAGTGATGCGAATGGTGTCGCCGTTCCATCCATCAATATATCCAGCCGTGCCGGTGAAACTGAAGATGAAGTCCTTGTTGAAACCGTGGTAGAAACCTCCACGCCCCTCGGTGCGGACATAGTGGACGGTACCGCCGAAGCCCGCGATATCCTGCGAGAAATTGACGAAGAAGCCGCGCGTCGGATTCTGCGAGTCATTGCGGAGGTCAAATCCCAAGGTGTAGCCGACCAGAGATGTCAGATAGGAGCCACGCTGTTCACAAAGCACGATGGAAACGAGCTCCGCTCCCGGCGTACATAGCGAATCAGCGACGATCACATTGTCGGTCCTGATGGTGTATCGGGTGCTTAGCAGCGCATTTGGGGCCAGCGGGAAGGCAACATGGAAAGTCCCGCCGACGGACGTCGTCGTGTAGGAGGCCTGACGCGTAAAGTCATAGCGTTGGCCATAGATATCGAAACCGCCCTGAAGATCGCGATTGAGAAAATGTGGCTCTGTAAACGACAGGTCGATCTGTTGTTGCAAAGAGCCCGCCGATATCCGAGCGGAAAGATTTTCCCCGCGGCCGCGGAAGTTCGACTGGGTGATGCCGATATCGGCGACGACCTTATCAAGCGAACTATAGCCAGCGCTGAACGACAGCTGCCCGGTGGGCTGTTCAGTGACCTTGACCTGGAGATTGGTCCGGTCCGGCGCCGATCCCTGAACGTTGGTGATATCGACGTCCTTGAAGAAACCGAGAGATCTTACCCCGTTTTTCGAGCGATCCACCAAGGCACGGTTATAGGCATCGCCCTCCGCGACACCCAGCTGCCGGCGAATCACATAGTCGAGGGTTTGCGTGTTTCCGACAATGTCGATCCGATCAATATAGACCCTCGGTCCTTCTCGAACTTCGAACGACACATCAACCGTGTGTTTATCAGGATTAGGCGTATAGCGCGGCCTGACATCGACGAAGGCGAAACCAGCCGCGCCGGCCGCGAAGGTCAGGGCGTCGGTGGCCTTCTCGATCTTGTCATCCGAATAGAGTTGCCCCTCCTTGATGGGCAGGATCTGTCGCAGAATGTCACCGTTCAGCTTCTTGAGCTCGGCGTGCACAGTCATCTTGCCAAAGCGATATTGGCGACCTTCAGTCAGGGCATAGGTAATGGCAAAGCCATTCTGGCTAGGCTGAAGTTCGGCGACCGAGGAGATGATCCGGAAGTCATAGAAACCCCGGTTCCGGTAGAATTTTCGCAGCTGTTCGCGATCGTACTCGACCCGATCCGGATCATAGTTGTCGTTGGATTGGAAAAATTTGTACCAGGCGCTTTCCTTGGTCACGATCACATTGCGCAACGCGTCACCGGAAAACTGGACATTACCCAGGAAATTGACGCGCAGGATCCCGCTCTTGGGCCCCTCATTGATTTCAAAGACCAGATCGACGCGGCGCTGCGGCAACTGGACGATCTTCGGCGTGACGGTGGCCGAGATTCGACCCGACCGCCTGTAGAGCTCGACGATGCGGCCCACATCCTCTTCCACCTTCGCCTTGGTGAAAACACCCCTAGGACGAATCTGAATTTCGTCCTGGAGCTTATCGTTCTTGAGGTTGGAATTGCCCTCGAACAGAACCTGATTGATGATCGGGTTCTCGACCACGCGGACAACGAGATCCGATCCCCGCAGGTCGATCTTCAGGTCGGAAAACAGATCGGTCCGGAACAGGGCTTTCAGCGCATCGTCGATTCTCGCGGAATCCACACGATCGCCCACGCCCACGGGGAGATAGGATAGGATCGTTTCAGGGTCGATTCGCTGATTGCCTTCCACCAGGATACGGCCGATCACCCCACTCTGCACGGGTGGGGCCTGCACGGCGGGAACCACGGTCGGCGGAGTCTGGGCCGGCGGGGCCGCCGTCGCGGCGGGGTTTGGGCCGGCGGCCGGAGTGGCCTGTGCCAAGACAGCCATGGGCGTGGCAAGCGCCGTGCCGCAAAGCAGAGCCGTCAGGCCAGAACGAAAGAGCGCGGGCGCGCGGGGACCTACCATCGGTTCAGCCATGAAGGGATGATCGCCTTAAGAAAACAAGCTGCCGAAGAAATGGAACACCCGCTGGCGCCCGAGGTCGTTCCAAGTCGCGAACAACATCAAACCCACCAGCAAAGCAAGTCCCGCGCGATAGCCGACCGCCTGGACAACGGCGGCCGGCGGCCGCCTGACGATCGCTTCATAGGCATAGGAGAGCAGGTGCCCTCCATCGAGGACTGGGATAGGCAAGAGATTGAGAATACCGATGCTGACGCTCATCAAGGCCGCCATCTGCATCATCACGAAACCAACCGTGACGACCCAGCTGACCCCTTCCACCTTGGCCTGATCAACCGCCGATTGAGTCATGGAGCCAGACGCGTAGGCTATGCCGACAAAACTGTGGAGCTGATCGGCGCCCACCTGGCCAGTGACGATTCGCCCCATATAGAACAGAGTGGTGAAACTGACGTCCCAGGTCTTCTGGACGCCGAGCGCCAAGGCCTGAAGCGGCCCAACCGGCGCCTGGCCTCCACCACGCGCGGCGAGGCCAAGAACGCCGACGCCCTGTTTACCGCCAAAGGCGCTATCGATCTGGCGCGTATCGGGAACAGCCCTCAAATGCACCTCACGGCCAGCGCGAAGGACCGTAAAGTCGATCGGTACACCGCCCCGGTATTGGATGTAAAACTGGAGATCCTCAAAGCCCACGATTGGCTTGGCGTCCGCCCGGGTCACCACATCGCCAGCCTGGAAGCCAGCCCGCGCGGCCGCGCTGGCTGGAACCACCTGAGACACGCGGTTGGAACTGACGGGACGGCCAAAGGCCGCGAAAAATACGGTGAATAGTACGACCGCCAAGACGAAATTGGCGCCCGGTCCAGCCAGAACGATCAAAGTTCGCTGCCAGAGCGGCTTGAATGGGAGGTATTTGCGCTCCGCCCCCAGGCCTTCGCTGGCGATGATTTCCTGGCGCAACGTCTCAAGATCATCCTGGTTCGGCACACTGGCGATATTCTGGTCGCCAGCGAACTTCACATAACCTCCAAGAGGCAGCCAGCCTATCCGCCACTCCACGCCGGAGCGATCCCGCCAATTCACCATCGCCCGGCCGAAGCCGATCGAAAACCGGTCGATAGCGACGCCGCAGGCCTTGGCGGTCAGGAAGTGGCCGAGTTCGTGAATCGTCACGATCAGGCTCACAACGACCACGAACGGCGCCATGTGAACCACGGCAGACTGCAGAAAGGCCATCATTGTCGGGCGGGTTCCTCGGATCCCACTAGGCCATGCGCTCAAAACGCGACAGGACTTGGGCGGCGAGACGCCGCGCGGCGGCGTCGATAGCCAAAGCCCACTCCACCGCCGCGTTGTCGCTCCCGCCGATCAGTTCGCCTCGGCTGTTCATCTGTTCCAATGTCTCCGAAACGATGCGGGCGATGTCGAGGAATCCCAGACGCCCTTGCAGGAACGCGCCGACCGCGATCTCGTTGGCGGCGTTCATGGCCGCCGGCGCCCCAGCACCCGCCTCGAGGGCCCGCCGGGCGATGCCCAGAGCCGGGAAGCGCGTTTCATCCGGCGCCTCGAATGTCAGCTGGCCATAGGCGGCGAGATCCAGGGTCGGCGCGGGCCAGCTCATCCGTCCGGGCCAGGCCCAGGCGCAGGCTATGGGCGCGCGCATGTCGGGGGGACCGAGCTGCGCCAAGGTGGAGCCATCGGCATACTCCACCAGACTATGCACGACCGATTGGGGGTGGATGATCACGTCGATGCGATTTGGCGGCATATTGAAGAGATAGGAGGCCTCGATCATCTCCAGGCCTTTGTTCATCATGGTCGCTGAATCGACAGAAATCTTGGCGCCCATGCTCCAATTTGGATGGGCGACCGCCTGTTCGCGGGTGGCGTCCGCCATGGCCTCCCGGGTCCAAGATCGAAATGGTCCTCCTGAGGCGGTGAGTATCAACCGGCGAACCTGCGCGTGGCTGGCCGGTGCGAACACCTGGAAAATCGCGGAATGTTCAGAGTCGACCGGGATCACGGCGCCGCCCGCCGCCTTGGAAATTGCCAGCAATGCGGGGCCTGCGCACACTAGGCTTTCCTTGTTAGCAAGGGCGATGGTTGAACCCGCCCGGGCCGCGGCCAGTGTCGGGGCGAGACCGGCGGCGCCGACGATGGCGCTCATCACCCAGTCGGCGCCCTGCCCCGCCGCCTCGACCACGGCCGAAGCCCCCGCGGCGGCTTCAATTCCGGAGCCATTCAGGCGTTGCCGCAACTCCAGAAGCTTCGTCTCGTCCTCAATAACAGCCAGGACCGGACGCCAGCGCAGCGCCTGAGCCGCCAGATCAGCGACATTGCGACCCGCCGTAAGGGCCAGGATTTGAATATCATCGCCGGACTGGGCCAACAGATCTAGCGTGGAGACACCAACCGAGCCGGTGGATCCAAGAACCACCACGGAACGTCCCGGCATCAGTGCGCCCAGCCGTATTTGACCACCAGCCGCGTGACGGCGAACACCATGACCGCGAACATTAAGCCATCCACGCGATCGAGCACCCCACCGTGCCCGGGAATGATGTCCCCAGAGTCTTTCACACCAAATCGTCGCTTCAACATCGACTCCCAAAGATCGCCCGCCATGGTCCCCAAGCCCCCCGCCAGACCGATTATCGCGGCGCCGGCCAGCGACAATCGCATGAATACCGCCGCCACGGCCACCGAGGCCAATATGCCGGCGATCAGGCCGCCAACGAATCCCGCCCAAGTCTTGTTCGGCGAAAATCGCGGCCAGAGCTTTGGTCCCTTGAGAGCGTTTCCGACCACAAAGGCCCCAATATCGGCCGACCAGGTCGTGGCCAACAGCATGGTCGTCCAGCCAGGTCCCTGAGGCGTCCCGATCAACCAGACAAACACCAGACAAGCCGGAGCGATGTAAAGCACCCCGTAGGCCCCGTCGATAGGCCGCTCGGCGGCGGCTCCTGCCGCGATGGCGGCCGCCAGGGCTCCCAAACCAATCATGGCCCAAGCCTCGGCGAACTGACCCAGGAAGGCGAGAAAGATCACGGCGACCACCGCCAAACTCGTGACCACTGTCGCCCGTAGCGCGCCTTTGGGCGTAGCCATGGCCGACCACTCGATGGACAGGAGAACACCGCCCACCGCGATCAGGACCAGGAACGGGGCACGCCAAAGTTTACCGGAAAGGCCGAAAGCCCAAACCGCGCCAAGCGCCGCGGAGGCCAGAACCACTCCGGACACCGCGCGCACCGCGAAATTAGCCCAATCGAAGCGCCTAGCCGGCCGCAAGGATCGTATCTTCGGCGGCGGGTTCACCCGAAACCGCGCCGTAGCGTCGCTCGCGCCCCTGGAATTCGGCGATCGCCGCTTTCAAATGTTCCGGCCCGTAGTCCGGCCAATAGACCTGCTGAAAAACGAGTTCGGCATAGGCGCATTCCCAGAGCAGGAAGTTGGAAATCCGCTGTTCGCCGCTGGTGCGGATGATCAGATCGGGCGCCGGAGCCGAGGCCGTCGAGAGATAGGATTCAAACAGTTCTTCGGTCAGTTCATGAGCTTGTGACCGACCCTGTTCGACCCTCAACGCAAAGGCGCGCGCCGCATCGACTATGTCAGCCCTGCCGCCATAGTTGAAGGCCACCTGAAGGTGAAATCTATGGTTGTTGACCGTCCGGCTTTCCGCGCGTTCAACGATTTCGAGAATATCCGGCTCGAGGCCCGTGCGCCGGCCGACGATCCGCACTCTTACGCCTTCGCGCTCCAGACGATCGATATCACTGCGAAAATAGGTCTTCAGCAGGCCCATTAGTTCTGAGACCTCGCGAGGCGGGCGCCGCCAGTTCTCGGTCGAAAATCCAAACACGGTCAGCCGTTCGATACCCAAGCCGGACGCACCTTCCACTGTGCGCCGAAGAGCCGCGACACCGGCCCTGTGCCCTAGTGAACGCGGTAGCCCCCGCTCCTTCGCCCAGCGGCCATTTCCGTCCATGATGATCGCGACATGCAGGCCGGTAGAGGGCGGTGGGAACTCATCCGTGTGACGCGACATGACCTACACCTCCGCCACGCGAAACGACCGGACGATCACACTTGCATGATCTCTTGTTCCTTTGTTTTCAAGACCTCCTCGACGCGCCGCACCGCCTCGTCCGTGAGCTTTTGTATCTCGGTCTCCAGGCGTTTCTGCTCGTCCTGGCTTATCACGGCGTCTTTTTCGGCCTTCTTCAGGTCGTCCATGGCGTCGCGGCGAACATTCCGCACCGCTACTTTTTGCTGCTCCGCGTATTTCCCGGCAAGCTTTGCCAGGTCCCGACGTCGTTCCTCGGTCAGAGGGGGAACAGGGATGCGCAGATTTTGTCCTTCCACGACCGGATTGAACCCCAGCCCAGAATTGCGGATCGCCTTCTCCACCGAGACCACCACCGCCTTGTCCCATACGCTGACGGTTATCGAACGCGGCTCCGGCACGGAGACGGAGCCCAACTGGGTGATCGGCGTCTTCGACCCGTAGGCTTCGACCATGATCTGATCGAGGAGGCCGGCCGACGCCCTTCCTGTCCGAAGCGACGTGAACTCCTCTTTCAAGGCCGTGACACACCGTTCCATCCGGTCCTTGTAGCGTGAAATCTGGGGCTTTTCGGCGGTCGCCATGGCGCTTCCTTTCGGGCCGTAATCTTCGGTGAAGGCTTAGAGATCGGTGATGGTTGTATGGACTCCGGCGCCCGACAATACCTTCAACAGGCTACCGCGCTCGCGAATCGAGAACACTTCTATGGGGATGTGGTTGTCACGCATGAGGCTGACCGCGGAGGCGTCCATGAACCGGAGATCCTTGGCCAGGACCTCCTGATAGCTGACCTTGCCATAGCGCACCGCCGTAGGGTCCTTTTTGGGGTCGGCCGTGTAGACGCCATCGACGCTCGTCCCCTTGAAGAGCGCGTCACAACCCATCTCGGCGGCGCGAAGGGCAGCGGGGGTGTCGGTGGTGAAAAACGGCGCGCCCAGGCCGGCGGCGAAAATCACCACCCTGCCCTTTTCGAGATGACGCAGGGCGCGACGACGGATGTAGGGCTCACAAACCGCCTCCATCGGAATGGCCGACTGGACGCGAGTGTCGACGCCACGCCGTTCAAGGGCGCTCTGGATCGCCAGAGCGTTCATGACCGTCGCCAACATGCCCATATAGTCGGCGCTCACGCGTTCCATACCGCGGCCCGCCATTGAAACACCCCGGAAGATATTCCCGGCGCCGACCACCAGACAGAGTTGGAAGCCAGCGGCCACCACCAGGGAAATATCCTCGGCGACGTTGTCCAGCGTGGCCATGTCGATACCAAACTGGGCGTCACCCATCAGGACCTCGCCGGACACCTTGAGCAGAATGCGGCGGTAGGGAGTGTGCGCGTCGGACATCGTCTCTCCATCGATTCTGATGGGTCCGGCGACCCGTGCACGTCTCTAGAGCAAATTGCGCGGCGCTTGAACCCAGCCAGATTCGGGACATGCGCCGTCTCCACCGGGGACATCAAAAGTTCAATCGCTCGCCAATAGCGGGCCATGTGATAGTGTCAGAGGTGAAAATAATTCCGAGAGGAGACAGCATGCGTCAGTTAGCCCCCGTCCTGACCGCCCTTCTATTCGCGGCCGGAACCCCGGTTCTCGCCGAGAGCCTTCATGCGCCGATGGCCCTGACCACGCCCAAGGGACCAGGCGCGAGCGTCGGGACGATCACCATCACCGAGGGACCGAACGGCGCGACCTTCAGCCTTGATCTGCACGGCCTGCCGGCCGGGGTTCACGGGTTCCATGTACACGCGAACCCCTCTTGCGCGCCCGGCGAGAAGGACGGCAAGCCGGTTCCCGCCGGCGGCGCCGGCAATCACCTGGACCCCGCGATGACGGCGATGCACATGGGTCCCGATGGCATGGGCCACCTAGGCGATCTGCCGTTCCTGACCGTTGACGCCGATGGGAGCGCCAAAGCCGCGCTAACCGCTCCGCGAATCAAGAGCCTGGACGCGCTCAAGGGCCACGCCTTGATGATCCACGCGGGCGGCGACAATTACGCCGACCAACCCGCCCCCCTGGGCGGCGGTGGGGCGCGGCTGGCCTGCGGGGTGATCGGCGACTAACCCCACCCCGTCAAGAAGTGGGGGTCTCGCCGGTGGTGGATATCAGACAGCGCCCGTCAGGGACGCCACCTCGGCTGCGAAATCGCCGGTTTCCTTTTCCACGCCCTCGCCAAGGGCGAAGCGGGCGAAGCCGACGACCTTGACCGGAGAGCCGAGATCCTTGGCCGTCTGGGCCACCAGGCCCTCGATGGTGACGGACGGGTCGCGCACATAGGCCTGTTTCAGCAGCACCGCCTCTTCGTAGAATTTGCGGATACGGCCTTCGACCATTTTTTCAGCCACGGACGGCGGCTTGCCCGACGCAATGGACTGTTCGGTGAAGATCGCCCGTTCGCGTTCGATCGCCGCCGGGTCGAGATCGTCCACCGATAGGGAAAGCGGCGCGGTCGCGGCGGCATGCAGGGCGATGTTGCGGCCCAGTTCTCGCAGAACCGCCTGGTCGCCAGCGCCCTCGATGGCCACCAGAACCCCGATGCGACCCAGATCTGTCGCGCCCGTCACCGCGCCATGCACATAGGCGCCGACGGCCCCTTGTTCGACGGCGAAGCGCTTGGAGCGGCGCAGCAGCATGTTTTCGCCGATCGTGGCGACCAGATGGGTGATCGATTCAGCCACCGTGCCGCCTCCGAGGGGCGAGGCGCGAAGGGCTTCGACATCCCCGTCTACATCCAGCCCCGCGAGGGCGATCTTGCGCACCGCGGTCTGGAAACCCTCGTTGCGGGCGACGAAATCAGTCTCGGCGTTGAGCTCAATAACCGCTGCGGTCATACCGGCGCTATCGACGCGGACGCTCACGGCGACCGCGCCTTCGGCGGCGACGCGGTCGGCCTTCTTGGCGGCCTTGGAGAGGCCCTTGGCGCGCAGCCAGTCGATGGCGGCTTCCATGTCGCCGGCCGTTTCCTGGAGGGCCTTCTTGCAGTCCATCATGCCCACGCCCGACTTTTCGCGCAGGGCCTTGACGAGGGAGGCGGTGATTTCAGACATGAGTTTTCAAGCTCCGCTTAGGGATTCAAATTGCCTACGCCCATGTAGGGGCGAGACGTGTCAGATTCGAGAAGGCGGGGCGGCTGGCCACCCCGGATCACTCAGCCTTCGCTGGGAACCACTTCTTCCACAGCCGGCTCCGCGCCGGTGAAAGCGGCCTCAAGCTCCGGTTCGGGCGCGGCGGGGGCGTGAACCTCGGCGCCCGTATCGATCGCCGCGCTCATGCGCAGCGCTGGCTCGATCGGAGCCTCGGCGGCGCCGATATCAACGCCGAGCGCCACCTGGCCCTCGGTGAGACCATCGAGCACGGCGTCGGCCATCAGGTCGCAATAGAGCTGCAGAGCGCGGGCCGCGTCATCGTTGCCCGGGATCGGGAACGTGATCCCCTGCGGGTCGCAATTGGTGTCGAGGATGGCGATGACCGGTATATTCAGCTTGCGGGCTTCCTGGATCGCGATGCCTTCCTTATTCGTGTCGATCACGAACATCAGGTCGGGGATGCCGCCCATATCCTTGATGCCGCCGAGCGAAAGCTCAAGCTTGTCTCGCTCGCGGTTGAGTTGCAGCAGTTCCTTCTTGGTGCGTCCGACGCTTTCACCGCCATCCAAAACCCCTTCGAGTTCACGAAGCCGGGCGATGGATCCAGAAATGGTCCGCCAATTGGTCAGGGTGCCTCCCAGCCAGCGGTGGTTGACATAATACTGCGCGCAACGCTTGGCGCCCGCCGCGACCGGGTCGGCGGCCTGCCGCTTGGTGCCGACGAACAGCACCCGTCCGCCCGAAGCGGCGACTTCGCGCACCTTGACCAACGCCTGATGCAGCAGAGGCATGGTTTGGGACAAGTCGATGATGTGGATATTGGCGCGGGCGCCAAAGATGTAGCGTTCCATCTTCGGATTCCAGCGGTGGGTCTGGTGGCCGAAGTGGGCGCCAGCTTCCAAGAGCTGACGCATGGTGAATTCGGGTAGCGCCATGAACTTCTATTCCTTCTTCCGGTTCGAGCCTCCGCGAAACAAACCCTTCCCGAAGGATAAGGACCGGAACGGCGAAAACCGGGGATATACCCGGGCCCAGCCGAACATCTCGCGTGCGTGATACCGTTGACTTAGAAGAAAGAGTGCGGAAAAGCAAGGCAACCTGAAGACAAGCCTAGAGGTCCTCGACCAGGGCCACGCCAGGGGCGACCTTCAGAGCGCCGCGCACGGCTGGATCCAGATGGAAACGCCCGGGCAACCGCATCTCCACTTCGCGTCCGCCGGCGAAGGCGGCCACCAGCACGACCGGCCCGCCTCCGGTGGCGGCGGGCTTCAGCCGGGCTTTCAGAGCGTCGATCTCGGCGACGGCCGGGGACAGATGAATCCGTAGTCCGCTAGCCACCTTCTCGATAGCCTTATCGAGGGCTTCGGCTTCATCCCCGAACAGCCGTAGTTCACCATCGCTAGACTTGGCCCGGACGGTCAGCACGATTGAGCGCCCAGGCTCCAGCAGGTCACGGCGCCGCGCCAGGACCTCCGACTGAAAAAGCACTTCATACTCGCCGCTCGGGTCCGAAAGCGTCACGAACGCAAACTTACCCCCCCCGTTGGCCGAACTGCGCTCCTGGCGCCGGCGAACCACTCCGACCATTCGAAAGGCCTCGGCGCCGGCAATGGCCTGGACCTGGGCGTCCACGAAGAAGGTTACGCGATTGCGCCGCAGAAGCTCGGTCATGTCGCTCAGCGGGTGGCCGCTGAGATAGAAGCCGACGGCCGCGAGTTCCTCATCCAGCTGTCGCGCCGGATCCCATGGCGGGACAACGGGCAACCTTGGCCGGGCGGCGTCGCCAACGTCGCCGAACAGACTTTCCTGCGCCGAGGCGCGGTCGGCGGCCATCGCCTGGGCGTAGGCCATCAGTGAATCGACCGCCTCGACCAACTGGGCGCGGTTGGGATGAAGCCGATCGAAGGCTCCGGCCCGGACTAGGCTCTCAAGCGCGCGCTTATTGACCTGGCGAGGATCAATGCGTTCGAGAAAGTCGTGAATGTCGCGAAAGCGGCCGCCTGTCCGGCGCAACTCAACGATATGATACATGGCCTGAAGGCCAACATTCCGAACGGCCCCGAGCGCGTAGAGCACCTGCCCATCCTCGACGTCGAAATCCGCTCCCGAGCGATTGATGTCCGGTGGCAGCACGCAAACGCCCTGGCGCTTGGCGTCCTGATAGAACACCGCCAGCTTGTCGGTGTTGGACAGGTCCAGGCTCATCGAGGCGGCGAAGAACTCGACCGGCGTATTGGCCTTCAGCCAGGCGGTCTGATAGGCGATCAGGGCGTAGGGTGCGGCATGGCACTTGTTGAAGCCATAGCCGGCGAACTTGGCCATGCGCTCGAACATATCCTCGGCGTCGACCTCGCCAAGATCTCGCTCGGCGGCGCCGGTGAGAAAACGAACCCTCTGCTGGTCCATTTCCTCCTTTTTCTTCTTGCCCATGGCGCGTCGCAGCAGGTCGGCCTCGCCCAGCGAATAGCCGGCCAGGATCTGGGCGATCTGCATCACCTGTTCCTGGTAGACGATCACGCCATAGGTGTCGGTCAGCACCGCCTCCAGCCCAGGCAGAATATTGAGCGGCCGTCGCCCCATCTTTACATCGACATATTCGTCGATCGAATCCATCGGTCCAGGTCGATACAGGGAGATCAGCGCGGTGATTTCCTCAAGAGAGCTTGGCCGCAGTTTGCGCAGAGTGTCGCGCATCCCCTGCCCTTCCAACTGGAACACGCCAACGGTCTGGCCCGAGGCGCAAAGCTCGTAGCTGCCGGCATTGTCGAGCGGCAGGCGTTCGAGATCGATCCCGGCGCCCCGGCGTTCCAGATGTTTCACCGCGCGCTGAATGACGGTCAACGTCTTGAGGCCGAGAAAGTCGAACTTCACCAGGCCGGCGCTCTCCACCCACTTCATATTGAACTGGGTCGCCGGCATCGATGAGCGCGGATCGCGATAGAGCGGCGCCAGTTCGGTCAGCGGTCGATCAGAAATCACCACCCCGGCGGCGTGGGTCGAGGCGTTGCGGTAGAGCCCCTCAAGCTGCAGCGCGACCTCAAGCAGCTGGGCCACGGCCTCGTCGTCGTCTCTCGCTTCTCTCAGGCGCGGCTCGATTTCGATCGCCTTGGCCAGGGTAACTGGGGCGGCGGGATTGTTGGGCACCATCTTGGCCAGTCGGTCCACCTGGCCAAGCGGCAGTTGCATGACCCGGCCCACGTCGCGCAGCACCGCCCTGGCCTGGAGGCTGCCGAACGTGATGATCTGGGCCACCCTGTCGGCGCCGTAGCGCTGTTGCACGTAGGTGATCACCTCTTCCCGCCGCTCCTGGCAGAAGTCGATGTCGAAGTCGGGCATCGACACCCGTTCCGGGTTGAGGAAGCGCTCGAAGATCAGGCCAAATCGCAGCGGATCAACCCCGGTGATCAATAGCGACCACGCCACCGCCGACCCCGCGCCCGACCCCCGCCCAGGCCCGACGGGAATGTCGTGATCCACCGCCCATTTCATGAAGTCGGACACGATCAGGAAATAGCCCGAGAACCCCATGTTCTGGATGACGCCGATCTCGCGCTCGAGGCGCTGCCAATAGGCTTCCTCGCCCCCAGCGGGAGGTGCGGCGTCCAGGCGTCGGCGCAGACCGTCGCGGGCCTGCCGCGCCAATTCCTCATCCTCGGAAAGTCCGCCGGGACTTGGGTAGCGCGGCAGGATCGGCGCGCGCTTCTTGACCATGAACGCGCACCGCCGCGCGATCTCGAGGGTGTTGTCACAGGCTTCAGGCAGGTCGGCGAACAAGTTCCGCATTTCGTCGGCTGGCTTGAACCAGTGTTCGGCCGTGATTCGCCGACGGTCCTCCTGGCCGACGAAGGCCCCGTCGGCGATACAAAGTAGGGCGTCGTGGGCACGCCACATCTTCGCCTGAGCAAAGTGGACGTCATTGGTCGCCACCAGCGGGACATCGGCTTCGTACGCCCACGCCACGAGGCCGGGCTCGGCGATGGCTTGGGACGCTAGCCCGTGGCGCTGAAGCTCGACATAGAAGCCATCTCCAAACACCCGCGACATCTCGTCCAGCGCCGCGAAGCCTTCTCTTTTACGGCCGCTCGCGAACAGCGGGTCGATCGGTCCGTCCGTCCCGCCCGACAGGGCGATCAATCCCTGGGAATGGGCCGCGATCTTCGCCCAGGGAACATGAGGGGCGTCGGTTGGATCAACATCGAGAAATGCGGCCGAGGACAGCTCGCAAAGGTTTCGATAACCGACCGCGTTCTGAGCCAGCAGCGTGATGGTGGGTGTTCGCGCCCAGCGTTCGGAGGACCCCGCGCCAAGTCCGCTGACCGGCAGCGCACACCCCACGATCGGCTGCACGCCGCCCTGGCTGGTGAGAACGGAGAATTCCAGGGCGCCAAAAAGATTGGCCCGGTCGGTCAGCCCCACCGCTGGCATACCATTGGCCTTGGCCAGCCCGACAATGGCGTCCGCCTTGATGGCGCCTTCAAGAAGCGAATAAGCCGAGCGCAGGCGAAGGTGAATGAATCCATCGCCCCAGACGCCTCGATCCGTCATCGTTCAATCTCCAGACCCGCGAGGCGAATCGCCAATCCAATTCTATCCCGCGAAGCCCGCGACTTGACAAACCATCCAGACAAAACCGGCCACCGAAGCGAGAGCCAGCGTTTCGCGAGCGAACCGATACATTATCATACCTCCACCGAAAGTTCTTGTTTTGTTCTCGCGGAAGATACGGCCGCCGTCAAGCTTGAATCTGCCTAGTGACGGCGGCGGCGCCACTAGGCGATAGGCTGGTCTCCGGTGACAGCCCTACCAATGCCGATAGTGGTAACGGTAGTACCCTGGCCGCCAACCTGGCTGCCAATAGGGGCTGGCGTTGGTGAAATACCAGTAGCGGTAGGGGCGATAGACCCAAGCGCCGCCCGACCACACCCAAGGGTTGTACCAGGACGGGCCGGTCACAACGCCATAAGCCGGGCCGCCGTAGACGAAGGTTGGCGCGCCGGACCGGGCATAGTAGCCGGGCGGACAACCGCCGGGGCCGCTGCTCTGTGACCCGATGATGGCGCCGGTTCCCGCCCCCAGGGCTCCGCCCACGAAGGCGCCCGCCCCGCGATCGCCGCGGCCGGCGACGCTCGAACCGATAATGGCGCCCAGCACCCCGCCGATCACCGCCCCGGCGGCGGTGTTGTCGTTGCGGCGGTCGATGCAATATTGCGCCGCCCAGCGGGAATAGCGGTCGGCGTATTCCCGATCATACTGCTGAGCGCGCCCGTCATACGGCGCGCCGGGCCGCTCGTAACCGGTGGGCGGAGGCGCATATTGTCCCGGCGGCGGCGCGGGACCACCGGCGCGGCTCTGATATTGGCCACCTTGCGATTGATCGCCTTGGTATTGGCCGCCTTGGTTTTGATTTCCCTGATATTGACCGCCCTGATAGCCACTAGGTCCCTGACCATTTGGCGCCGGAGGCGGAGCGCCGTTGTTGGGGTATCCGTTGTTCGGGTAGCCATTGTCCTGATAGCCGCCTGGCCCAGACTGGGCCGCGGCTGCACTGGTTTCGACTGCTGTCGCTAGGGCGAGAATCGCGGCCATGGCCGTGACAGCGGGTCCGTATTTCGGATTGGTCATCGGAATGTCCTTTGGATTTCGACCGCTATCGCCTATCTAAAGCGCGCGACCTGAACCGATTGTGAACGTAGGGCCGCCAAGTCGGCGTTACGAGTGTTTCGGCGGCATCGCATTCATCACCGTCAGGGTCATGGCCTCTACCCCCGCCTTGATGGTCGGCTCGGGCAGCGGCGCGAAGAACGGCGAATGGTTGGTAGGTACGGGTTCGCCCTTGGCCTTGTCGGCGGCGATCAGGGCCGGATCGAGGCCCCCCAGGCTCAGATAGGTTCCCGGCACGCCGGCCCGCACGAAATCGGAGAAATCCTCGCTGGCCGTCCATGGCCGCGCGTCCTCGTGCAGCCGGTCGCCGAATGCCGCCTTCAGCACCACGGCGGTGCGAGCGGTCAGGGCGTCGTCGTTGATCACCGAATAGGCCGACTCGCCGAAGTCCACATCGGGCGCGGGCGCGCCCGACATCGCGGCTACCCCGGCGGCGGTGCGGCGCACCCCGTCGACGATGCGCTGGCGCACGGTTTCGTCATAGCTGCGGATCGTGCCCTTCAGCTCGGCGGTGTCCGGAATGATATTGCCCGCCGAACCTGCCTGGATGGCGCCCACCGTGACCACACCGAAGGCGAACGGGTCCTTTTCCCGGCTGATCACGCTCTGTACGTCCTCGGTGAACCTGGCGGCCATCAGCACCGGATCGATGGACTGGTTGGGCATCGATCCATGCGCGCCGCGGCCATGGAAGATTATGGTCAGGCTATCAGCGGCCGAGGTGACCGGTCCGGCCCTATAGGAAACCTCTCCCGCGACGCCCGATCCCACGTGAATGGCGAAGGCATAGTCCGGCTTACCGCCAAAGCGGGTGTAGAGGCCGTCCGTCAGCATGGCTCGGGCGCCGCCGCCGCCCTCCTCGGCTGGCTGGCCAATGAACATCAGGGTCCCGCTCCATTTGGACTTCATGTCGAGCAGCGCCTTTGCCGTGCCGGTCCAGATCGCCATATGCGAGTCGTGACCACAACTGTGAGCGACATAGGTTTCACGGCCCTGCCAGTTGGCCTTGGCCTCGCTGGCGTAGGGCAAGCCCGTGCGTTCCTTCATGGGCAGGGCGTCCAGCTCGGTACGCACCATAACCAGGGGGCCGGGGCCATTTTTGTAGATCGCCACCACGCCTGTCTTGCCGACCCCCTCGGTGACAGTGAAGCCGAAGCGCCGCATCTCCACGGCCAGCTTGGCTGCGGTCCGCGTTTCCTGAAATCCCAGCTCGGGATGAGCGTGGAGGTCCCTGTAGAGCGCCTCCATGCGCGGATAGTCGGCGGCGATCTCGTCGACGATGGCCGGTGCCACGGTCTTGACGTCAAGCGCCCGGGCGGGAGTCGCGAGAGTCGCCATGAGGCCCAGAACCGTCAGCGCGGCCCCTGGGCGAATGGTGTTGGTGGGCATGGTGACTCCCCTTAACTTGAACCGGTGAATCTGTTTGATAGGTCGCGGTTGTCTTGTCGAGTTGAACTGAACCGGGGGGTTGCGATGCGGGTATCCATGGCGCTGGTTGCGGCGGTCGGCATGCTCCTCGGCGCTCAAATAGGGGCGGCTCAGACATCGGTCGTCCTGCCGCCTTCCGTTACGGTGCCCACGCTTCCCGAAGGCTCGGAAGTAAGGCCCTTCGCCTTCACCCACCTCGTGGCGAAACTGACCCCAGGCAAGGAATGGGCGAGCCCGCATGGCGGTATCTTCTGCATTCCCTGGGCCAAGGTTGTCTGGAAGGGCGGGCAGGAGGAAATCAAATCGGCGGTCTATGTCGACGCTTTCCGGGCCGAGATGAAGTCGGCGGGGTTCAAGGTCGAAGGCGACAACGACAACATTTTCGAGAAGGAGACCACCACCGGCGATATGCAGGTTGGTGGAATCATCAATGACATCGATGTGGACTACTGCCTGCAGGGCGCAAGCCTGACCAGCGCGCACGGTTCGGCGGACATGACCATGCAATGGCAGATCTATTCCTCGATCCAGAAGACGGTGCTGGCCAAGATCGACACCAAGGGTGGCTTCGAATCGAAGACCAACAGCGCCAGTGGTCGGGAAGCTCTGATGGTGGGGGCGTTCAAGGAAAACGTGCGTGGGTTGATCGCCTCCAGCGCCTTCCGCGAGGCGTTCATCGGCGCCCCGCTCCAGGCCGGAGAACTTGCAAAGCCGGTCAAGCAGGAGCCAATCGCCCTCAACGGGGCCAACACAGCCACTCAGCGGCCGATCAGCGACGCCGTTGCGTCAGTGGTGCTGATCTTCGCGGGCGAAGCTCAGGGCAGCGCCTTCCTAGTCTCCGCCGATGGCCTGCTGCTGACCGATCGCCATGTCGTCGGCGACGCCAAGTTCGTGAAGATTCGCTGGCCTGACGGCATCGAGGGGCTCGGCGAAGTGATCCGCGGCGACAAGGCGCGAGATGTCGCCTTGGTGAAAACCGATCCGCGGGGACGAAAACCCCTGCGTTTGCGGCGTGATCCCCCGCAACCCGGCGATCCGGTATTCGCCATCGGCGCGCCACTGGGTGAGAAGTTCCAGAGCACGGTTACGCGCGGGATCGTCTCGGCTAACCGCACCTTCGAAGGCCTGAACTACATTCAGAGCGATGTTTCGGTGAATCCCGGCAGTAGCGGTGGCCCCCTGCTCGACGACAAGGGTCAGGTCGTAGCGATTACCGAGGCTGGCTACAGCATTGGCGGCGCGCCGCTGGACATCAACCTGTTCACCCCGATCGGCGACGCCCTGGATTTCCTGAGCGCCGAACCGAAGTAGCAGTGCTCAGTCGCGCGGGACCACCCTGCCGTCCTTGACCGTCAGCACGCGGTCCATGTGGCGGATCATCTCCATGTTGTGGGTGGCGATCAAGGCGGCCACGCCGGTGGAGCGGACCAGATCCCTCAGATTCAGGAACACTTCCTCGGAAGTCGCGGGATCAAGATTGCCGGTCGGCTCGTCGGCCAGCAACAGGCGTGGTTCGTTGGTCAAGGCCCGGGCCAGTGCAACTCGCTGTTGTTCGCCGCCGGAAAGCTGCGCCGGCTGGTGCTTGAGGCGCGCTGACAGCCCCAGGCCTATCAGCAGGCCTTCGGCCCGAGCCAGCGCCTCGCGCCTGGGTTGGCCGGCGATCAGGGCCGGCAGGGCCACATTGTCCAGCGCACTGAATTCCGGCAGCAGATGGTGGAACTGATAGACGAAGCCGATCTGGTTCAGCCGGATCTGGGTCCGGGCGCGATCGTCCAGCGCGCCGCAATCCTCGCCGCCGATGCGGATGGTTCCTGACGTCGGCCGCTCCAGCAGGCCGGCGGCATGCAGCAGCGACGACTTGCCCGATCCGGACGGACCCACCAGCCCGACGATTTCCCCGGCGGCGACGGTCAGGTCAGCGCCCTTCAGCACCTCAAGGAGCCCCTGCCCCGTTGCATAGACGCGCCGAAGGCCTTCGATGACCAGGACCGGATCACTCATAACGAAGCGCCTCCACCGGATCGAGCCGGGAGGCGCGCCAGGCGGGGAGCAGGGTGAAGGTGAAGGCCGCGAACAGCGCCCAGGCCGACACCCCCGCCACCTCCAGCCAATCCACCTTGGCCGGTACATGGGAGAGGAAATAGACGTCGGCGTTGAACACCTGCACGCCGGTGATCCATTCGATAAAGCGTTGGATCGCCTCGATATTCAGACAGAACACCAGGCCGAAGATCAAACCGGAGAGGGTTCCGGCCAGGCCGATGCTGGCGCCGGCCATGAAGAAAATTCGCAGGATCGAACCGCGAGAGGCGCCGATGGTGCGCAGGATGGCGATATCCCGCCCCTTGTTCTTCACCAGCATGACCAGGCCCGAAATGATGTTCAGCGCCGCCAGGGCGACGATGAACATGAAGATCAGGCGCATGACGTTGTGCTCGACTTCGAGCGCTCCGAAATAGGCCCGGTTGCGCTCGGTCCAGTCGGTGACCACCGCTCCGGGTCCGGCCGCCGCCGCCAGCGTGGCCTTCAGTCCCGGCGCCTTGTCCGGGTCGTCCAGCTTGACCTCGATGAAATCCACCGCATGGTCGCGGCCGAACAGCAGCTGGGCCTGGGTCAGCGGCATGTAGATGAACGTCTGGTCGTATTCGCTCATGCCCACCGAGAACAGGCCGCCGATGATGTAGCTCTTGCTGGGCGGCATGGCGCCGAAGGCCGTGTCCCCACCGGTCGGCGAGATGATCGAAATCGGATCGCCGACGTTCAGGCCCAGGCTCTCGGCCAGTTTCTGACCGACCAGAACCAGGTCGCCACCGTCATCGCCAACACCAAAACCCCTAAGCGACCCCGCCTTCATGTTGCCGGCGATGATTGCGGTGGCGCGCAGATCCTCGGGCCGGATGCCGCGAACCACGGCTCCGGCCGCCGCCGAGGGCCCCTGCACCAGCGCCTGGGACTCGACCAGCGGCATCGCCTGGACCACGCCGGGGACCTGCCGGATGCGCCGCGTCGCCGCGTCGCGTCCATCGGGCGTCATATAGCCACCGACCACATAGGCGTGGCCGTTGAAGCCGAGAATCTTCGACGACAGCTCCCCGCGAAACCCGTTCATGATCGACATGGTGATGATCAGAGCCGCCACGGCAAGGGCGATGGCGGTGAAGGAGATGATCGAGATCAGCGCCACGCCGCCGTGGCTGCGCTTGGTCAGCAGGTAGCGAACGGCAATAGCCCGTTCCCAGGCGCCGAAGGGGGCGGCGGTCATCGATCGCGCCAGCCGCTCAGCCAATGATCGCCGCCAACGCGTCAACCAGAGAAAGGGTCTGTCGTTCGCCCGTCGCGCGACGCTTCAGCTCCACCGTCCCGCCAGCCAGTCCGCGAGGCCCGATGATCAACTGCCAGGGCAGGCCGATAAGATCCATGGTGGCGAACTTGCCGCCCGGCCGGTCGTCGCTGTCGTCGAGCAGGGGCTCCTTGCCAGCCAAAGTAAGCGCCGCGTAGGCCGTCTCGCAGGCCGCGTCGACGGCGGCGTCACCGGGCCGCAGGCTGATGATCCCTACCCCGAAAGGAGCCACAGCCTCGGGCCAGATGATTCCGGCGTCATCATGGCTGGCCTCGATCAGCGCCCCGACCAAACGCGAAACCCCAACACCGTAGCTGCCCATTTGGACGGGGACATCGACGCCGTCGGGTCCGCTGACCGTGGCCTTCATGGGCTTGGAGTATTTATCGCCGAAGAAGAACGTCTGGCCGACCTCGATCCCCCGGGCCGTCAGCCGATCCTCGGGCGCCGTTTCCGCCTCATAGCGGGCCGCGTCGTGCACATCTTCCGTAGCGGCATAAAGCGTCGTCCAGTCGGCGACCACGCCCGAGAGATCGGCAAAATAGTCGACGTCGTCGCCCGGCACCGGCAGATCGAGCATCCGGCGGTCCAGGAACACCGCCGACTCGCCGGTCTGCGCCAGCACGATGAACTCGTGGGACAGATCGCCCCCGATCGGCCCGGTTTCAGCCCGCATCGGCACCGCCTTGAGACCCATGCGCTTGAAGGCGCGCAGATAGGCCACGAACATACGATTGTAAGTCTCCTTGGCACATTCCTCATTAATATCAAAGGAATATGCGTCTTTCATGAGAAATTCCCGGCCGCGCATCACCCCGAAACGGGGGCGCTGCTCATCGCGGAACTTCCATTGGATATGATAGAGGTTCTTGGGCAATTCCTTATAGCTCTTTACATAGGCCCGGAAGATTTCGGTGATCATCTCCTCGTTGGTGGGTCCGTAGAGCAGCTCGCGGTCGTGCCGGTCGGTGATCCGCAGCATCTCCGCGCCATAGTCGTCATACCGGCCGCTCTCCCGCCACAGGTCGGCGAGCTGCAGCGTCGGCATCAACACCTCGACGGCGCCGGCGCGGTCC